>JANODW010000740.1:0-6475 GCA_031412875.1 Pirellula sp.
GCGCCAAGAACTCTTGTGGGGAGGGCTGCCGCTGAGCACCTCCAGCGCCGGCAGGTTGAGCGATCCGGTCCGAGAACACTTGCTTGACGACCGCTTCGATTTCTTCCACCGCAACATTTTCGATGAAGATGGTCTCTGGGGTGCCTCGGGTCTGGTTTTCGACTCCGCTGTCGGGAACATCGATCAGAGTGACGAGGTCCTCTACCATTTGCATGTCAGCCGCGTTGGCTTGAACCCATAGCGCATTGAGTCTTGGATCGGGAGTGATGGCGACGCTACCGGTCGAGCCGGCACCGGACACCGCAACATTGGCTGTGGATGCACCCGATCCGCCACCGCCGAACATTCCGCTAAAAATGCCTCCGCCTCCTAGCACACTCGACGCGACTTCACCAAGCAATCCGCCGCCGCCCCCACCACTGCCCGCAGTGGCGGCCTCGCCTGCGATAATGCTTTTGATCAACTCGGTCGCTGCCACGGCCCGGATGTGTTTCAACACGATCACGGTGGGTTCTGTCGGACTGTTTTTGCTCATCTCCTCTGCGATGCGCGAGATCTGACTAAACTCTCGCAACGCTTCTTTGTTCTCGCTCGTGACAATCAGTCCATTGGGACCTTTTCGAATGACCACATCATTTCTTGATTGCGGCTCGATAGGTGCGGAAACGGGCTTGGGTGCGCTCGCATCGGCAGGTTGCTGGGCCGCTACCAATTTAGAAAATGGATTGGAGTCAAACGAGCGCAAGGCGCTCTTTCCATCCGCAGGAACCTTGGGCGCGGGCGTTTCGCTTGCAGGAGCGCTCGCCTTCGCCTTGGACTCCGGCAAAATGACTCGGAACCGCGACTTGCTCTTCTTGGCATCCATCAACATATCGATGGAGTCGAGCATGCGATCTGCGGCTTTACCGCGATAGGGCAATAGCAAGACACCATCCATGATACTGTCGATCTCTGGACTGGACGCTTCGACGGTATTGAGCAACTTTCTTACTTGCTCGATCTCTTCCTTGGTTCCCTTGACGGTGATTCTTCGCGAGGCGTTGTCTGGGGAAAAGATTGGGCCCTTTGCTGTCGCCGCGTCGGCACCGGTTTTCGCTTTTCCGTAGAACTTTTCCAACGTCAACATGGCGCTTTGAGTATCCAATTTAACCAGTGGAATCACTTCGAAATCGCTGTTCTGCCCGGCGAGTTCTTGGATGATCTTGTCGATCCTCTCGTGGTCCGCTTTGGTGGCTTCAGCGATGATGTTGTTGGTCTTCTGATCCTGTGACATCTTCATGTTGGTTTGGCCGGCAAATGTCGACTGGAGGATGTCCCAAGTCGTTGTTGGGTCCGAGCCGAGCAGCTTATGGCTCTTGAGGAACGATGGCTCGGTTGCGACCGCTTTGGAGCCGTCTTCTGAGGGTTTGACATCGATTTCAGCCGCGACTTGCTTGAGCTTTTGAAGTTTGTCAGGAGATCCCGTCGCCAGAATTTTATTTCCGAACGGATCGGTAGAAATACTCAGGTCTTCCGAAGTGTTGATTCCATCCTTGAGTCCCAAGAGTGGTCTCGCGATCGCGAGGACTTCTTCGGCGCTCACGTGTTTAAGATCGATCTTTTCGATTTTCTTGGCGCTGGAGCTGTTGGAGATCAGGTCGCGAATGATCCGTAGTTTGCCGCCCGTTTCACAGACCAGCACTTGACCGACAGTAGGAAAAGAGACAACCGAGCCGGTCGGACCGATCAGTGCGTCGACTTCTTTTACGACCTCTTCGACCGTCGCTCGCTCCGGTTTGAAAACGCACTTTAGGATCTCGTACGTTCCTCGCGATTGCAGCTCCTCAGGCGAGACCAACTCGGCCAAGTCAGCCACGTACTTTTTGATCAGCGCTGCCTCGCCACTGCCCAAATCCACGCTCATCAATACCCGCTGCTTCTTGACCAGCGTGTAGCCGTTGCCCAACAGGACACTGTTCATCACGTCCATCGCTTCGGCAACCGAATAACGACGGTATTTGTCTTGGTAAGTGAATGTTCCTTGCGGGAAGGAATCCCCTTGCATGTTCAACTCCGCTTCCTTGGCGAGCCATTTGAGCACGTCCTTCCAAGGGGTCGCGTTGAAATTGATTACAAGCCCGTCTGCCGGACCGGTCATCGCTGGCTGCTCTCGAACTGCAATATCAGATGGGGAGGGGGAAGCCGAAGAGGCGGTCGCGTCCAGGGTCTGGGACTGGGACGTGGATTCGGATTCTGCTCTCACCGGTTTGCCAACCATGGTCTGCCAAATGGTTTTTTGGGAATCGTCGAGCAGGGCGATCAATCTTTTATTGATTTCCGCTTCGCCGTTCGCACGTCCCATTTCGCGCAGGAGGGTGGACCGTCCCTCCAAGACGTTCTTCATCTTCGCGATTTGATCTTCTGTAACACCCATCAATTGGGCAACTTCGGGTTCGATCAAGGATGCAGGCCCTAGCTTTTGACGGCGCCACAGCTCCGCCTTCGCCTGCTGGGCTTCGTTTAAAATGGCAAAGCCCTGTCGTTCGATCATCCGAACATTTTCGGTCATCTTGGCGCGGCGTTCGCCAGAAGGCAACCGCCTCATCTCGCTCGCAAACGTTAACGCCTGGTTCTCATGCAGCTTGATCAACGCTTCCAAACGATCGAGTTGGTCCTGGGTCAAACCGAGTTCTGCGGCGTTCGAAGGCTCGGTAATGGCAGCCAAAACACCCACCACATCGGGGTTTCCAGACGCGCCGGCGTATCCCGCACCCGAGGCAACGAACGCAGAAAGGGAAAGCAAAGTGGATCTCAGAAAGGTTCTAGTTTGCATGGGAATGCTGGGGTTGGATCGCTTTTGGCAATTATCGTGGTCAAATCGGCGTTGGACTTGACTCTAGTTGATAGACAACAGATGGCTAGACTGGAACGCCCCCCGCCATGACAATTAGTCCGGCTTCGCAACCTAAACTCGGTTTTGTAACGGATTGTATGTGGTTGGGCCAGTGTTCTCGCCCCTACTCTAACCCGCATATACCAAAAAGGTTCCGCTCTCCCTCGCGGCCTAAAAACCCCTCATGCCAAGCCCTGAAACCCCAGAATTACGGACAATTTCGGCCCTTCGATGTCCCGCTAAGCTTCAAAATGGATTGCTAGCGCTGTTGGTTTTCCATTTCCTCGGGGTTTTGTCTGAACCTTTGCGGTTCTTTTCTCGCAGCGATGTGCGCACGGGCCCGGAATTCGCCCTTCTAAGTGACCTCTTTAAGCCTTACTCGCAGTGGCTTTACATGAATCATGGCTATTTCTTTTTCGCCCCCAACCCCGGTCCTGGGCATTTGCTCCAGTGCACTCTGTCGTATTCGGAGCTCCCGCCGAATTCGCAGTCCGAACCCCAGCAGGGCCCAAATCCATCTCAAAGGGTGGGGGTTGTCCCCCTCGATCCGGGCCGGACGATCGTGTTGCCGGACCGCAAACTGCATTGGCCTCGATTGCATTACCACCGTTATTTGATGTTGGCTGAATTTTACAACAGCCGATTTGCGCCGGCGGTTCTCAGTGAGGAAGCCAAAAAAGACGTGCCCCTCATGCAGCGTTGGGCGATCGACAAAGAGCTCTATGACCAGCTTCAGACTTCCATTTCAAAGAGCGTGATGCATTCCACCCAGGCGAAACGGGTCGCACTGAAGCGTCTTGAGCGGTTGTTGCCGGACTCGCAGCAGGTTCTTTTGGACGGATGGAGTCTGGACGACCCGCGATTGCTGAGCGTGCTTTCCGAGACTCTGTTGGAGGAGCCTGTCGTTTTGCCAGGAAAGGCATTCGGAGCCCCGGCGGACGAACTGCCGAACAAGGGGACAGCGGAGGCAAAGCCATGAATGGTCCCCACGCTGCCACCGTTCCCCAAGTTACGGTATCCAACCAGGAGTCGTTCTTGGATGGAGTCCGACGTTTCTTTTTTGAGCCGAGGGCCGCGCATACGTTGGCGGTCATGCGAATCTGTACCGGAGCCATGATCGCTTACATCCATTGGGTGTGGATGTTGGATTTGGAATCGTTCATGGGTCCGCATGCGATCATCGACAACGCCAGTTGGCGAGCATTGCATCACGGCGCCGTTGCTGACTACAAGTGGACTTATCTCGCTTATACGGAGGCGATGCCTGTGCTTTGGGGCCATGAGATTTTGGCCTGTTTATCGGGCGTGTTGCTGTGCGCGGGATTCTGCACGCGGACCTTTTCGGTGTTGGCTTGGTTCACCACCCTGATGACGGCCCATCGCATGACCGGGATGCTTTTCGGATTGGATCAAATCGTATTGATGGTTTCCATGTACCTGTGTTTGGGCAAGCCTGGGAATGCTTGGAGTGTCGATCGATGGCTGATGCAGAAATTCCCAGGCGGGACGTTCCATGGTCGCTGGTTTGCATTCCTATCTGGCAGTTCCCAATCTGGCAGTCCCCATTCTGGCAGTTCCCCGTTCGGCACTGAAAACGGGGACCACAGTGAGAGCCGTTGCAGCCTCAACGCTCCGGAATGTTGGTCGAATACTTTTGCAACTCGATTGATTCAGTTGCAGCTATGCGTGATCTATTTATTTGGTGGACTTGGCAAGTTGCGAGGTGAGATGTGGTGGGATGGGAGTGCGATGTGGTACTCTATCGCTTCCTACGAATACCAATCGATCGACATGACTTGGACGGGGCACTTTGCGATCCTTTCGTCGATGGTGACCCATCTGACGTTATTTTGGGAAGTCAGCTACAGCGCGTTGATTTGGCCCCGGTGGACGCGGGCATGCACCCTTGCAGTCGCTTTGTTAGTGCATGGGGGCATCGCATTGTTTCTTGGGATGATGACGTTCGGCGGGATGATGATTGTCGCCAACTTGGCGTTCGTATCGCCAGAGCGCGTCGCCCGGTTGGTAGGAGCGCTCTCTCGAGATCGACGAGATTAAGTACCATGCCAAGCCAAACCGAACACGGCGCAAAAGCTTCCTCGGCAACTAAAAGAAAAACGTGGTTTGCGATTGCGAAGGTCTGGTTGTGGCGTTGTACGGGACTAGCGGTGGGAGCCATTTTGTGTTTCATGGCAGCGGCATGGATTTTGGGGAACACGCCGGTCAATACTTCCTTTCGCCATGCGAGCGCCGAGGAAGGCATCGATATCTTGGTTGTCGACAATGGCATCCACGTGGATCTGGTCATCCCGATCGACGAACCCCATTTTCGATGGCTTGATCGATTTCATGACAAGGACTTTCGCACTTCGGATCCACGTCATCGTTATGCGCTGGTGGGCTGGGGGAATCGGCAGTTCTATATGGAGACCGAAACTTGGAACGATGTCAAAATCACCAACGTCCTCTACGCATTTGCAGGAATGGGGGAGACGGTTGTGCATGTCGATCTGGTCGGTGATTTGACGTGGTTTACCAAAGGGGCGCGCAAGATTCGGGTTTCGCCCGCTCAATTTAAAAAACTATCGGAATACTTGCTGTCATCGTTCAAGCGGGATGCCCAAGGCGAATTGATCCCCATCGCCAATCGTCATTATCGGGACACCGATGCATTCTACGAAGGAACCGGGCACTATCATCTCTTCCGCACTTGCAACGTTTGGGCCGGCGCGGGGCTCCAGCGAGCGGGGGTGCGAGTCGGTTATTGGACGCTGACTCCTGGGTTGCTATTCGCTTGCTTGCCTGAATCGTTGCCTACTATTGTCGACCCAACGTCGGAATCCTCCGCGCGGTGAATTCTATTGAAATGGTGGGGGGCAAGGGCCGAGGCCATTGCGATCGGATACAATGGGCGAGGAAACTGGCGGTAGCCTCGCCGGTGAAGTCTTGGCTTTGAATGAAAATGGGAGAGGTGACGGTGGGGGACAAGATCACGCTGCGGAGTCTGTTTTTTGTAACCGCGTTGACAGCGATCCTGTTGTTGGTCGTTCGACTTGCCGTGATTAGTCAGGGACAGAATGTTTGGGCGGGGATTGCCACCATGGTTTTGATTCCCGTGATTACGTTCGGTTTGTTTGGCTTGGCCTTTGTAACGCTGCTTCCCTTTGGCATCATCGCAGCGATGACTCGTGAGTCGGTAGCTCCGGGCACGAGCCCATTTGCAGACGATCGGCTTCCAGATAAACAAGTGGACGTTTTGGATCCAGAACGCGCCAACTAGACCAGCGTATGGATAGAGAGAAATAGAAATAGAGAGAGAGAGAACCATCGATGGTCGTTAGCAACGTGCATTCCGTTCAGGAGCCGATGATTGAGTTGCGTCGGATTCATCGGTTTTTTGGTCGTACCAAAGCGGTCAACGATATTTCGTTTGAGGTGTATCCTGGGCAAGTATTCGGTTTCATCGGGCCCAATGGGGCGGGCAAGACGACCAGCATGCGAATCCTGTCCACCTTGGAGTTGCCAAGCTATGGGGATGCGTTCGTGGATGGGTTCTCGGTCATTAACGACCCGGACTTGGTGCGTCGTCGACTCGGCTTTATG
>JANODW010000741.1:0-2859 GCA_031412875.1 Pirellula sp.
CAATTGCCCAATCCACGTCGCAGAAATGTCCGCATTGGACAATCGACGCCCCCTTATTCTAACAGCATGCATCCGACCTGCGTGACTGTGTGCATGGTTCCGCTGCCTGCAGATGTGGGTAGCAGGCAAACAAAAAGTCGCTATACTCTTGGGTTTTCCATCATTTGATGCCGCGATCAAACCGTCCGGCACCTCTAGCATGCTCATCCATGAACAATCATTCAACTCGGACTCTCAATCCCGACCATCTATCCAATAACGCAGCCGATCTCCTCAGCGAGCGCGTCCTGGTACTCGACTTCGGTGCGCAATACGCACAACTCATCGCCCGTCGTGTCCGCGATCAGAATGTCTATTGTGAGCTTATTCGCCACGATGTATCCGCAGAAGTGATCATGGCCCGCAAGCCTTCGGCCATTATCCTCTCGGGAGGACCATCGAGCGTTTATGAGGACAAGGCTCCGAAGTGCGATCCTAGGATTTTTTCGCTCGGTATTCCCATCCTCGGCATTTGCTACGGCATGCAGTTGGCCTCGCAAGCGTTAGGGGGCGCGGTCGAGAAATGCCCCGCCCGCGAATTTGGTCGCTCCCGGCTCAATATCAATGCAATGGAAAAGCTCTTCGCCGGCTTCCCGCATGAAATCGATGTATGGATGAGTCACGGCGATCAAGTGCAGTCGCTACCCGCAGATTTTGAAACGCTTGCGTCGACTTCTACTTGCCCATTCGCGGCGGTCAAACACAAGACTTTGCCCATTTACGGCTTGCAATTCCATCCCGAAGTCTCCCATACCGCGCTGGGTGGCACGCTTATACACAATTTTCTGTACAACATCGCCAACTGCGAAGGCAAATGGCACCTGAGCGATTTCGCGGAACGTTCGATCCAACAGATTCGCCAAGTCGTCGGGAACGACCGCGTCATCTGCGGGCTCTCCGGCGGAGTGGACTCGGCCGTTACCGCTGCCCTGATCTACAAAGCGATCGGTCCGCAGTTGACCTGTATCTTGATCGATAACGGTTTGCTTCGAAAAGACGAACAGTCCGCCGTCATCTCGGAATTCACCAACCACTTCAAAGCGGACCTCCGAGTCGTCGATGCGAGCGACCGTTTTTTATCCGCTCTTGCCGGAATTCGTGATCCCCAAGAAAAACGTCGAAGAATCGGACATGCGTTTATCGATAGCTTCAAACAGGAAGCCGAAAAGATCAACGGAGCGAAATTCCTCGCCCAAGGAACTTTGTATCCGGACGTGATCGAAAGCGGCGCCGCGGCCGACGGTCCCTCGGCAACCATCAAACTTCACCACAATGTCGGTGGACTCCCTGCGGAACTGGGTTTTGAACTGATCGAACCCCTTCGTGATCTGTTCAAGGACGAAGTGCGTAAGCTCGGCGTGGAACTGGGGCTGCCTGAGCATTTGGTATGGCGACACCCTTTTCCTGGACCAGGGCTCGCCGTCCGCTGCCTGGGTGATATCACCAAAGAAAAGCTGGATGTCCTCCGCGAAGCCGACGCAATCGTGGTCAGCGAAATCAAAAACGCCAATCTGTATCGACAAACGTCTCAAGCGTTCGCCGTTCTTCTAGAATCACAAAGCGTTGGCGTCATGGGAGACGCCCGCACTTATGAAAATGCAGTCGCGGTCCGCTGCGTAAACACCGATGACTTTATGACGGCGGACTGGAGCCACCTGCCGTACGATTTGCTCGCTCGTATCTCCACTCGCATTATCAACGAAGTGCGTGGAGTGAACCGAGTCTGCTATGACATTAGCTCAAAACCACCAGCCACCATTGAATGGGAATAAAAATCAGACATGAGTCGTTCCTACATATTTCAAATCGAAAACCTTACTAAACGCCACGGACAAAAAGAAGTCCTCAAGGATATCTTCCTCGCCTTTTATCCAGGGGCCAAGATTGGTGTCTTGGGTTCGAACGGCGCCGGAAAAAGCACGCTGCTCCGCATTATGGCGGGCACCGACAAGAACTTCGACGGGACCGCGCGTTTAGCGAACGGCTTTACCGCAGGCTACTTGTCTCAAGAACCGCAACTCAATCCCAACAAAGATGTCCAAGGGAACGTAGAAGAAGCTGTCGCGCCGCGACGTGCCATCATCGACCGCTTCAATGAAATCTCCAACTTGCTCGGCGAAGTGACCGATGACAAGAAAATGGAGAAACTCTGCGATGAAATGGCCAAGCTGCAAGACATCATCGACGCGCAAAACCTTTGGGATCTCGACAGGCAAGTGGAAATGTCCATGGCGGTCATGAATTTGCCACCTGGGGACGCAAGCGTCTCGAAGCTATCCGGCGGGGAACTCCGACGAGTCGCCTTGTGCAAACTGCTCATCCAACAGCCCGACCTGCTGCTGCTCGACGAACCCACCAATCACTTGGACGCCGAAGCGGTGAACTGGCTCGAACAGCATCTCGCTCAATACGCCGGAACCGTCGTCGCCGTAACCCACGACCGCTATTTCCTCGATAACGTCGCGCAATGGATCCTCGAACTGGATCGAGGATCCGGATACCCCTTCGAAGGCAACTACACATCGTGGCTGGAGCAAAAGCAAAAACGGCTCGTCATCGAACAAAAGGCCGCACAAGCCCGACAAAAGACCCTCGATAAAGAGCTGGAATGGATTCGAATGTCGCCGCGTGCTCGGCAAGCCAAGAACAAGGCCCGTATCAGCTCCTACGAACAACTCGCAGCTCAGCAGTTCGAAGAAAAGCCCGACGAACTAGAATTCCAAATCCCACCAGGCAAACACCTCGGCGAAGTTGTCGTCCATGCCGAAGGAGTGACCAAATCCTATAACGATCGCGTCCTGATCGAAAACCTCTCGTTTC
>JANODW010000742.1:0-1749 GCA_031412875.1 Pirellula sp.
GGCAACTCTTTGACGAGCGGCTCGATAAAACCGCTGACGATCATCGTACTCGCTTCGGCTTCGGTCAGTCCTCGGCTCATCAGATAGAACATCTGTTCTTCGCCGATGCGGGAAACGCTCGCTTCATGCCCGACACTGACATCCTTTTCTAAGATCTCGATGTACGGGTAGGTATCGCTGCGGCTTTGTGGGTCGAGGATCAGCGCGTCGCAAACCACGTTGCACTTGGAATTCTTGGCCCCTTTTTCCACTCGCACCAAACCGCGATAGCTGGCTCGACCGCCCCCCTTGGAAATGGACTTGCTGATTATCTGCCCGGTGGTGTTGGGGGCACAGTGGACCAGCTTGGCACCCGCGTCTTGGTGCTGGCCTTTGGAAGCAAACGCAATCGAGAGTATCTCACCGTGCGCGCCTGGTTCCAACATATACACCGCAGGATATTTCATCGTGAGCTTGCTGCCCAAATTTCCGTCCACCCATTCCATGGTCGCGTCGGCATACGCGACGGCTCGCTTGGTGACCAAATTGTAAATATTGTTGGCCCAGTTTTGAATGGTGGTATAACGGCAACGGCTGCCCCGCTTGCAGATGATCTCTACGACGGCGGAGTGCAACGACTCCGACGTATACATGGGAGCTGTGCAGCCCTCGACGTAGTGCACCGATGCTCCTTCGTCGACGATGATCAAAGTGCGTTCGAACTGGCCCATGTTTTCTGCATTGATACGGAAGTACGCTTGCAACGGGAATTCGATCTTGACCCCTTTCGGAACATAGATAAACGAACCACCTGACCACACCGCGGAGTTGAGTGCGGCAAACTTGTTGTCGGTCGACGGGATGATCGTTCCGAAATACTCTTTGACCAGTTCGGGATAATCGCGAACGGCCGAGTCGGTGTCGGTGAAAATCACTCCTTGGTCAGCCAGGTCTTGCTTGAGAGAGCCATAGACGACTTCGCTCTCGAACTGGGCCTTGACGCCGGAAAGGAATTTCTTCTCGGCCTCGGGAATCCCAAGCTTGTCAAAGGTGTCCTTGATCTCTTTGGGAACTTCGTCCCAGGTCTTTCCTTGTTTGTCGGTCGGCTTCAAGTAATAAAAAATATCTTGAAAGTCGATGTCGATCCCGCCGCCCCATTTGGGCATCGGTTTGGATTGGAAAATCTCGAGGCCCTTGAGGCGATATTGTCGCATCCAATCAGGCTCGTTCTTCATTTCCGAAATTTGATTTACGATATCCGCATCCACCCCTTTTCGGGCCTTGAAAACGGCTTTGCTTTCGGTGCGGAAATCGTACTTGTTGATTTCGCCTACCGATTCGTTGGCTGCAATATCTGTGGACATTTATTTGATTTCTTTAGGTAAATTGGTTGTTCGTGGGGATCGGTGCGGGAGCGGTCTGCTAAGCGGTTACCGCTTCTTCCTTGCCGAGCATTTCTTGGTTGGCCGCTTCTGCGTCCGGGTAGGTTTTTCGAATCCGTTCGTAACCATGATCATGCAGTTCGCGAGCCAATTCTGGACCGCCGGTTTCCACGATTCGCCCACCGAGCATCACGTGGGTAAACTGCGGCTTGTTGTGCTCGAGCAACTTGTCATGGTGCGTGATAATCAAAAGGCCCATTTTGTCCCGACCAATCTCGGCGATCGACGCGCTGGCTAGCTTGACTGCGTCCGCATCCAAACCGCTGTCCGTTTCGTCGAGGATCGAAAACTTAGGCAGAAGCATCGCCATCGTCAAAATCTCGGCTCG
>JANODW010000743.1:0-3776 GCA_031412875.1 Pirellula sp.
GCAAAAACCAATCCCGGAAACGTCGCCACGACCAAATCCACTCGGCCCCCATCTACCGCGAAAAAATCCAACTCGAACGTTCCTCTTCTCATCGGCGCCGCGGTCATCGTCATAATTTTGTTCGCCGGAATACTTTTCGCAGTACTTGCTAACCGATAACTCGCTCAAGCTTTTAGGACGGCCCCGACAAAACGAGGGGGACTAAAACACTCTTAGCTCACCTCAGATGAGATGGAACATCATGCCACACGTTGCAATGAGACTCTGCTTGTTCGGGCTTTTCGGGCTTTCTGCCCCCCTGCTGCTGACCCAACCCGCTATCGCCCAAACAAAACCAATTGCCAGCGACCTGAATTCCCTAAACAACTCCGTTCAAAAAGCATCGCAATTGCTCAAAGATGGCAAAGTCGTCCAGTGCGTGGAAGCGGTTGAAAAAGCGACCCGCGAAATCCAAGAACTCGCCCGCTCTCAATCCCCCACCCAAATGCAAGACCTGCGAAAAGCCCACGCGGAACTCGCCACCACTCACCAACTACTGGCCATCCAAGGCGCCGAACTGACGGAATTGCCAACCTGGGAAACATTGCTCAAATCCGCGAAATCGAAACGCGATAAAAAGGCAGACGAAAACAAATCTCCCTCTCCAACCACCAACCCCACCACAACAAATCCCACAACCAACCCCGACACGACAACCCCCACACCCTCAACAGAAACTTCAAAAACCTCCGAGCCCAAACGAAAAGACAAAGTCAGCTTCTCTAAAGACATTGCTCCTCTATTAATCGCCAATTGCAATGGTTGCCACTACAACGCAACCCGGGTAAGCGGCGGATTGCAGTTCAATGTGTTCGCTCAACTTCTCAAAGGGGGCGACAGCGGCCCGATCGTTCTGCCCGGAAAACCGGACGATAGCCTCCTCGTTCGGAAACTAAAAGGCTCCGAAGGCGCACGTATGCCACTAGGGAGAGCGCCTTTGACAGATTCCCAAATCCAACTCGTCAGTTCCTGGATCCAACAAGGAGCTGCCTTCGACGGACAAAACCAAAACGCAAAACTGGATCAAGTGGTCGGACAAGCGTTTGCGGCAACCGCCTCACACCGCGAACTCATGGACAAGCGAATCGAGAGAACCCGCGAAAACTGGAAAACAGCCTTCCCCAAAACCCAGCCCGACGAAGCTGTCGATGAGCAATTCCATGTGATCGGAAACATCGGCGAAGAAACCGCAAAAACACTTCTTTCACAAGCAAACACGGTGGCTTCGCAAATTCGAAAACTATTAAAACTTTCCGCCAAAGAACCGTTCATAAAAGGGGGCGTCACCATTTACGCCCTAAAACAAAGATACGATTACAGCGAATTTGGGAAGATGATCGAGAATCGAACCCTCCCCGCCGATTGGTCCAGCCATTGGCGAAAAGAAATCCTGGACAGCTATGTAGCTATCGTCGTAGACAAAGCGGAAACCAAGATCAATGAAACATCGCTGTTGCAACAAATGATGAGCCTGTGGGTGGGGGCCCACGAAGGTGTTCCGAAATGGTTTGCTGAAGGCGCCGGTCGACAAGCGCTAGCGCTCAACGTCGGGCCAAATGACATGCGCGTTCAACCTTGGATCTTACGCATCCCCTCCTCAATGGATCAGATGAAAACTCTAAAATCCCTCACCGATGGAACCATGAACGACGAAGCCCTCGCTACGATCGGCTTCGGTGTCATTCGCACAATGTACGATTCGAAAATGAAGGCTCAATACGAATTGATCCTAAGAAGCCTCGCTAGCGGTATGAGTTTTCAAAACGCGACCACCAAGGCGATCGGATCGATGGATCTGTTCTTGCAAAAACTGCTCGGTAAAAAAAATTAACATGGCGCTTCGAACGCGCCTGGTTGACGCCTGGGTTTCGATTCCGAATTCCGAATTTCGATTCCGATTCCGATTCCGAATTTCGCACTCCTAAATCGCATGCCGCTCTGAACCGTCAATTCCCGCTATTGGTTTTCGATTAGCCTGTACAGCCTTCTTGCCGCCGGTTCCCACGCCCCGGACTCCGCTTGTTGGCAGCAACCGGCCAATTCCACCATTGCGGACGGACCCAATTCCCCCTTGCTCTTGTACCGTTCCAATTGGACGCGGCACGCTTCGATCCGCTTGAGATCATGCGCATTGATCGCTGTAAACAACGCGTCGACCGTCTTCAACGCGGCCTCCGTTGCCTGAAGCTTGGGCACCGACCGCCAATAGATCAATAAACAGATCAGTGAAACACACGCCAACCCGACGGCAATCCCAAGAACATAGCCGCTCTTTTTCGGCGGAGCAGGCGACTTATTCCGTTTCATGAACGACCTCACCACCATTGCGAGTCGAAAGCGATACCCAAACAGTCGGATCAATAAAGGCAGACGCAAAGCGAACGGATCCATCCCCCATCGCAATCGAACACCCCGGACCATGCTCACCCCACATCTCATCGGTGTGTCCAAACGGATTGTTAGGAGCATGCACGATTACCTCGGGATGGTCATGCGTGTCCGGCCCACTATGCACGCCGACCAAACAACCAGCCCCATTGTTCTCCGATTGCCAACTTCGCAAATCCAAACGCGGTGGAGTCACGGCCGTCGGCACTACTCCGACCCATGTCTTGTTGCTCAAAATAGAACTGTGCTCACCCAGAAAAATGGTGTTCGATAGACCGTCCGTGATTCGTCGTACCGGCATCCGCGAGTTTGGAAAAAACGGCCCGTCTAAAAAAGCAAGCCTCCCCCCATTGGCGGCAATCGGTTCGCCTTGCTCGTAGTCGTAACAGTATTGTGTTTCACGACCCCATGGCTGATGAATGCCTGCGTTGGTTACGTAATGGCTATGGGAAAAACGAATCTCCTGCCCATCGCTTCGTCGAATCGGAGTTCCATGACGGTGATCGACGGCCCGTTCAACCGAGAACCCATCGCTCCCCCCAGATGCAGACGGGCACAGAAATGCCGAAACGCGAGACCGAACCGCTAGCGAGTTGACCGGCGCCCAACATGGCTCGGCGAAGTTGATACTACTATAGAGCGGTCCCTGTTCGATATACGGCAACAGAAAGGCACCCCATGCCCAGCCCGGTGCCGAATTGCGATGCTCATCTGCACAAGGAATTCCATAGATGCTTCCATCGAGCCGTGTATTGGTGACATACGCTGGCGGAATCAATCTGACAGCCGATTCGTAGTTGGCAATCCCCAGCGCCAGTTGCTTCAAATTGTTCTGGCAACTCATCCTTCTTGCCGCCTCCCGCGCCGCTTGGACAGCCGGCAGGAGGAGAGATACCAAAATTCCAATGATCGCGATAACGACCAATAACTCCACTAAAGTGAATCCCATTCGAACGCATCGTTTGCTCATCATTCCCCTCATCGGTAGTACGGGTTCTACACGGCGCATGCACATTATTTACCTAGCGCTAAACCTAATTTAGCATGCGCTAACTTTCCGTCAACCCCACCGCATCAGTCAAACGCCACGTTCGCGATGACCTCTCCACTTCCCGTTTTAGGCGAGCGGCAGCATCATCACTACCGTAGGATGGGACCATTGTCCCGTCCTTTTGTTCGTTTCAGCCCGCCGCTCGCCTTATCTGTCTACCTGCCCTCCGACAACAACTGGAACGCTTGCAGCCCCAACTGCACAAAAGCGGCAGCGCGTGGCTCGCGAGCCGGAACCCTTCGCTCCACCCGGTACTCAATCGGTTCCATTGGCCTTGCCATCGGTACCGCTTCCGGCA
>JANODW010000744.1:0-6170 GCA_031412875.1 Pirellula sp.
CCGCGCGAGGCTTTCTCAAATCCGAAAACCTTCGAGATTTTTGAGAAGCTGCGACCCGTCGAGCAGTTCATTGACTTCCCCATCCAAACCCCACTTCCATTTCCCTACAATTCCATTACCACAACGGACAAAGGGGTTTACAAAAAGTACATCGGTCCAGAATTCAAAAAGGTTTCTGCCATTATTGGTACCGAGTGGAAAGCGGAACTCGTCGCGACTGCGGCGTCGACTTATGGCAGCTCCGAAGGCGGAATGGGAGGCATGGGCGGGAAAGGTGGCAGTGGTGACGGTTACGAAGGGGGCGGCAGCGGTTATGGCGGATCCGGAATGACAACACCTGGTTCGACGACCACCCAACAGAAAGATCTGGTGCGATGGTCATCGGCCTCTCAACAAACCCTTCTCGGCCAAATCGCACCTTGGTACAGCCGACCAACTGTCCCCACCATCTTGGAAATCTATTACACCCAAGAGGACATGTGGATTTTGAATGGCATCATGGAAATCATCAAACTTGCCAATGGAGACGCCATCGAGGACTTCCAGACCGTGGTTCGCGAAATCGAATGGATCCGGATGGGAAAGCATGCTAGCCGAAACGCGGGCGTTTTGACCGGACTCCCTTCTGCAGGCGGCGGCGGGATGTACGGCGGGATGGGCGAAGGCGGCATGTCCGATTATGGCGGTTCCGGAGGAGCCGAAGCCGAATCCAAAGGAGGCGACATGTATGGTGGGAAAATGGGCGGCATGAGTATGGAAGGAGAAGCCGGTGGAGACCCCAGCGGAGGAGTCGATCCAGCCGACGGTCGTTACCTGAGCTTCGCTGAAGGAAACGAATTCCAACCGCGTTTGGGAGCCGATATTCGCGCTGCCATCCGAGAAATCAGCCCAGACAATGCGGTCGATGCGGTCGTCAAGCGAATCCCGGTCAGGTTGAGACTGAAAGTGGACAAAGATCGATTGAATCAAGTGATCATCGCATGCGGTAGTTCTAAGCTGCGATTGGAAGTGTACCAAATTCGTATCAACACCGACCCAGCTCCAGACACCTCTGCCGGTGGTATGAGTGGTTACGGCGGCATGGGCGGAATGGGCGCCATGGGCGGTAGCGGAGGCGGCAAGATGAGTGCGCCCGGAGAAGCAGGCGGCTTGGGAATGGGCGGCGGAATGAGCGGTGACGGATACGGAGATTCCGGCTACGGTGGCAGCGGCGGCTATGGCGGCGCCGCGGTCAAAGAAGAACCAACAGAAATCCCTATCGAAATCTTCGGGCTGATTTACCTTTATAATCCCGTCAACCTTAAGTCGCTCGGCGCCGACGTGATTGCAGAGAAGATCGAACAAGCAGCAGCGGCCACCAATGCCGGTTCGGCCCCAGAGGCAGCTCAAGCACCCGCAGCAGCCACACAACCTGCAGCCGCACAACCTGCAGCCACACAGCCCGCAGCGACAGACGCACCGTCTGCGCCCGCGCCGGCAGCGAATGACACATCGGCATCCACAAATGCGACCAACGAAGCAGGCAAGGAATTAGCCTCGCCTTAGGTCTACCTAGGATGCCAACCGTAACGTAGAACGATGCGACTCCCCACAGAGTTGCACTTCAAAACATTTTCGCAGTACAAAAACGATGACGCTTAAAGCACCATCGAAACGATTGCAAACCAAGTCCTTCACGCAAGTCTCAATTTGGAAATAAGGAGTCTGGGTATGGCCAAGAAAAAGAAAAGTTCAGGATCCAGTTTCAGCATCAAAAACTTCCTCGTTATGCACGTTGAGAAACTTGTTTTCGCAGGAATTGCGGCCCTTGCTGGCTTGCTGATGTATACGGGGTTCAACGCGAAACCCACGATTGGCAACGAGTCCCCGGCGGATCTTCAGAAAACGGCTACCCAGGTTTCTCAAAACCTCAAGGTGGATCACTGGGACACGATCAAGGAGGAAGAGGGGCGAATTGTAAAGCCCGTTTTTTTTGAGCTCTCTAAAAAGGCGTTGAAGGAAATTCCGAGCGACTTGTATCCGCCGCCTCGCCCAGCCGCGGACGTGTATGCCAGGCGCGGCGATCCGGTCTTGCCCGCACCGACGGAGCTAGAGGTCAAGTATTTCTATGGAGCGATGGCGCGGGTGCTTCCGACTGGAAAAGAAGATCCTCTTGAAAAGCTCGAAGATGCCAAGAAACCTGATCCGCCAAAGCCCAAAAAATCCACAACTGGAATGATGGGAATGGGAGGCGATGGCGCCATGCCTAGCGGAGGCGGGTCCGTCGGCGGGATGGGCGAAGGAGGCATGGGAGGCTACGGAGGAGGAAGTGGCTACGGAAGCGGCATGGGCGGCTACGGAGGAGAAACAACGACCGTCGCAGGAGTTCGAAAACTTGCTTTTGGTTACGATCTCGGATTCAAAATGGGCATGGCAGCCGGCGGTGCGATGGGCGGCGGTTATGGGAACTACATGAGCGGCGGTGGAATGCAAAGCGGTGGTATTCAAGGTAGCGGTCCAGAACCTGAGTCAGGCGGATCCGGCACCGGTACCACACCCAAACCTGTCGCTCCCAAGAAAAACGTACCGTTAACCACGGGAATGGTGATGGTCACCGCTCTGGCACCTCACCAGCAAATGGAAACAGACTACAAAAATGAGTTCTATAAAGTCGTTGGCTACATGGAAGGCCGAGACACACCGAACTACCAAGGCTTCGAAGCCCAGCGGGTAGAAATTGATCCCGCCACCCCAGACAAAGTGATTGCAGAAACCGATTGGAAACCATTGCCAAAGGCTAGCCCCGTCGAATTCAAGGATTTCATCAAGAAATTTCTACCAGGCAGTTGTACGGAAGTGCACCAAGCGACTTGGACCGAGCCTAACATCTCCATGCCTATTCCACCGTTCTTGCTGGATGACTACAAAAAATATGCGTCCCATAGCAAAGTGCCAACGCTTGAAAAAGAAGAAGCCGATACCGACGAGTTAGCTCCTGCAGGCATGGGTGGCTACGGCGGAAGCATGGGTGGCTACGGCGGAAGCGCAGGAGGCATGGGCTATGGCGGCATGGGCGACTCCGGCAGCGGATTTACCGAAGGAAGTCCAAGCGGCTACCCGGGCGGAATGGGAGGCATGGGCGGCGATAGCGAAATGGGCGGCGGCTATCCAGGCGGCGGTAAAGGCGGCATGGGAAGCAGCGGGCCAGGCGGGATGGGCAGCGGCAGCGGCTATCCTGGCGGAAGCGGTGGCTATGGTGGTGGAGGTGGATATGGCGGAAGCGGGTACGGAAGCGGCATGCCAATGATGGAAATGCCCAAGAAGCTGACGAGCACCAAATACAAATTGGTTCGGTTCTACGACTACACCGCCGCTCCTGGAAAAGTCTACCGATACCGTGTTCGACTGTTAATGTATGACCCAAACTATCCTGAATGGGCACAGTACAAACCCGACCTGAGCAAACTCACCCAAGCAGCCCTGAAGCGAATTCATCTTCAGGAACAAAATGAGCCAAAAGAAAAAGCCGCAGAGACTAAGCCCTCCTCGTCTTCTTCGACTGCGACTTTCGTGCCTCCGACCAAGCGCACTAGCCGTCGCGAATCCCCTTGGTCAGAACCGAGCAAACCGATTTTGACCGTGAAGCCGGTTTCGGTCTACACAGCTCGCAAGGACGAAGCGAATCCAGAAGTGTTGCAAGTTTACTTCGATCAAGTCCAATCGGTGTTCGTTCCGCGCAAAGAACAATTCCAGAAAATGGACGAAGTCGCCAGCGGGCTCGTGTTCGGCACACTGGTGAACAAAAAGGCTCCGGTTGAAATCATTCACCCGATCACGCACGTCATTAAGGCGCTGAAAGATATCCAAGCGAAGTTTGTGACAGTGATCGAACTCAAGGGCGTTTCATCCACTCTGTCCGTTTCGAATTCCAAGGACATACTCAAGACCGGATTTGAGGTCGTATCCTTTGACCCAGGGACGGGCCAGTTGGTTGTCAGCCGCGAATTCGATAATTTCACAAGCTTCCATATGTATGCTACACCCGATTCCCCAGCGGTTGGCCCGTTAGGCGGCGGCCTCGGTGGAGCGGGAGCAGCAGGCGGCGGAGGCTATGGCGGCGCCATGGGTGGAATGGGAGGCGATGGTTACGGTTCAGGCGGAATGGCGCCTCCCGGTGGCCCCGGCGGAGGAGGCGGACCGGGCGGTAAAGGCAAATAGTAGCCTAAACTTCAAACGGGCGATGCGATGGATAGTCGCCTTTCGCTCCGCGAAAGTAGCGTTACCGCTGCCACTTTCGCGGAGCGAAAGGCAACTTTGCTCAATAGATGCCTGCCTTTGCGCCTAAGCGCCTGTGATTGGACCTGCCTGTCTCTTCACCGACCATCCTATGCAAATTGCACTGGCACCTTCCTTTCTTCAGGAGTGCCTAAGGAACGCAAACGGAACGCATCCCCTCTTTTTCCCAATGTTCTGAACATTGATTCAAATCAATACGTTCGTTGGCATAGCAATTGCATCTCTAAGCATTAAGTTTTGGCCACGAGGCTTAAATACAAAATAGCTTTTTACTTGGAGAAAATTATGATTCGCTTTCAGCACGCTCTGCTTTCTTTGGGAATGATAGCGGCATTAAATACATTTGGGGTCGTTCAAGCTCAAATTTTTTATCGCCAATCGGGACCTACCAGAGTGATTCCTCAAAATGTGCCCATCTACAATTCCAACACCAGGGTGTACGCCAATAATGGCGTTCAATACCAATCGTTCCGACCAAGTTACGGCCAATCCACGGTGTATTCGAACGGCTACGTAGTGCAGCCCAATGGCTCCTACAATTCATCAACCCAGTACTATAGTGCACCGAATTATAGAGCACCTATCTATAGTTCACCCACGCCTACTTACTATGCTCAGCCGACCACTCCCTACTATTACGACACAAATGGGAACCGCGTCTATTCGAGCAACCAAGCCTATTCGGGAAACCAAGTCTATTCCAGCCAACCGTCTGCAGTGTATAGCAGCAACTACGGCACTGGGTTTTACAACAATCCCCAACAAGCAAATAATGCAAACATAGGAGCAACCATTGGCAACGCCATCGGTGGTAGCCAAGGAGCTCAGGTAGGGGCAGCGATCGGTTCTGCGATCCGTCCTTAGGCAAGCGGCAAAATCGTAGGATGGGACCTCCGTCCCGTCCGTTTGTTAGTCGGAAGATGTTGCATACGCAAATTAAAATTGAGTCGTACAGGTCGCAAAAATTCATGTTCAATTGTCTTTTAAACATTTCCTTTTGATTGAGAGTATGGGATTTTCAAAATGATAGAGAGCAAACAAGTTCGTCGCAGCAGTAGATCCGATTCGTCCAGCGAAGCGTCGCGTCATTCCGAAGGGTGGCTGGCTAAAGTAATCGAAGAAGAAACTGCCAAGTTACCTTCGGACATCTTTCTATGGGCGGCAGGGGGTGCAATCCTCGGATCCCTCGCGTTGAAAACGAGTGGCAAGGACCATCAGGCGCTTTTTGTAGGACAATGGGTGGCACCCTTTTTAATACTAGGACTGTACAACAAGCTGGTGAAAGTAGCTGGCTCTGACCGCGTCTCAGGTTAAGTACCTGAGTCCGTTTTGGAAACATAGTCGCCTTTTGCTCCGCAAAAGTTGCGTTACCGCCGCTACTTTCGCAGAGCGAAAGTCGACTTTGAGCCCTTCAAGGCCTCACACGGAACGCCATTTGTGTGAACTTGAAATTCTTTTTTGGACCGCAAATTTCGAAATGCTCCCTGGCGGGAAGCGTTGTTCCGTGACACCGCTCACAAATCATCGCTGTTTAGATTATGATTTGCGAACGTCGAGCCATCGCATAGGTGTGGTTTCTCTCCACCATACCTTCGTTTTACCAGCCACGATAATTTCTGGTTGGATCAAAACCCTTTGGCTCTAGGTGCATCATGCACGTAATCACGAACACGTCTTTTTCTCGATTTTTTGATCCATGTCCATACGCGTTGCCATCCACCACGAAACCAACTACAAGTACGATCGATTGGTCACTTTGGGACCACAAGTCGTGAGGCTGCGTCCCGCTCCGCATTGCCGCACCAAGATTGTGAGCTATTCGATGCGCGTCACTCCAGCGGACCACTTTTGCAATTGGCAACAGGATCCTCAAGGGAACTACCAAGCGAGGTTGG
>JANODW010000745.1:0-11226 GCA_031412875.1 Pirellula sp.
TGTCGATGTCCGATTTACCATAATCCATTCCAGCCAAAAGCTGAAGGTCCCTTGGTATATCGGAGCGAGATGGGTCATAGCCGTCGTCTGTCCAGCAGTGATAGGGATAGACTTCATGTTCTCGTTGCCATTCTTCGTAAAACGGAGGCTCGTATCCAAGGCCCATTCAATGAATCCTTTGAGTAACATCCATTGCCGACTCGAACATCTTGATCGGAATGATCATGGTGCAATACGCGGCAGCATTGCATGCCAATGCCGACAACCATTGCCCACGGACCCATCGAAAACTCCCGATGATATTGAGGGTTCCCGCGACGAGCAATGATATTGGCATTCCAAGTGCGGCAAGGAACATCGTTCGATTCGACGGATTCTGATAGACATCCATGTTTTGAAAAATTCCAAATGGAATCGCCATGACTGCAAGCACACCGAAAAACCCGCTTAATGCAGCCGGAATTGTGAACCATCGAAATCGTGTCGCACCTGTGTGGACCTCTTCGGCAAGAGTTGCATTCGGATTAAGTGGTTTTGAATCGTATGGGTTCATTTGAATTGCAGAACACGTTGGATCAGCTAGTCTCGCTGACGGGATCATTAGAAGAATTTTGACGGCGAGTAGCAACACGATCGGAAATATCTAGCGAGTGGATGCAGGACCGATTTATGGCATCATGATTCGAGTATTTCACATGGATGGACACGAACCTCAGGATTTTGGAGTTTCGTACCGGAGGTCGCCAGGTCTCCGATGGTATGGCTGAGATCGCAGTGATTCTTTACAGGTCCTGACCGGACGGCTTGCGCCGTTCCGCTAAAGTGCTTCCGGCGCAATAGTTTGTTCAGCCTAGGGAGTCTTCGGGGCTTGCTAGGGTGCAAGCTGATGTTTTCCATCCGCAAACATCTTGTGGCAGTCATTGCACTGGACCAACATCGACTCATAGGCCTTTCTGGTTTCCGCGAAATTCTTTTTCTTGCCCGCCTTGAACGCTGCCTCTCCAGCTTTTTTGGACGCAAGGCTAAACTCGTCCCACTTGCTTTGGTCCTTCTCTTGTTTTCTCAAGACCAAAAGATTGCTCCCTTCGGCCAGGATCAGCAAGTCGGAACGGACAGATCTCCATCCATTGTTGTCTTTGGGCTCGTTGGCCATCGCCTCTTTGAGACGACGGTACGGGGTTTGAAACATTGCTTCCATGAAATCGTGCATGTTGGTGTCCACGGGAACGATATCAGTCGGGGGTGAGTTTGAGGGAACGGCGGTGGCGGATGGCTGCAAATAGCCACCGGTCACAGCGGATGCGATCAACACGAAAACAATTCCAAATTGGATCGAAAACTTCACGGGAGTGCTCCAATGGGTACGAGAACGAAAGGGATTCCGAATGTATCTTACTAGGGTTGGAGCGCCCAGAGCGCGATCGCTGCAAAGGGATTGCACCGCGTGTGCACCCGCCTCCATATTCAACGCACTGGCGCACAGCAGAGTCCTCTATCTTTCGCTAGCGTATGGCTCTGGCCGTCAAACTTCTCCTAGACTGCCCAGTTGCAGTCGCTGGTACGATCTTTCCGCCGGAATATTCGCGGCAGACCGTAGAATCGGTACAACCCTTGCCGATGGAAGAGCAGAAAAGCCTCTTCGGGCCGTTTCGAATCGTACCACGCGTGGAAACTCCATTGGCCGCATCCCTCCTATCCCTTCGATCGTTATCCATTCTGCTAGCCTTCTTGGTTCCCGTGGCAGCCTTTGTAGGCTGCACGCGCACCAAGTATCGCCGAGCGGCGGATCGCGATTCGTATAGCATTGTGCAGGAAAAGGCCGTTTGCCTCTCTGAGGATTTGCCTGCAGATTATTCCATCAAACCGGATTCGCGATCCCGATTTTACGACCCGAGCAATCCCGACTGTCCGCAGTTGCCCGTACCGAGCGCGATTCTCAATGCGTACTCGTTGCCAGCACTGCACACCGATAGCGGCATGAGTGCAGAATCTGAGCGGGCAATTTCCGAGCCCGCGGAGGGGGCCGAGAGCGACGAATCAAAACCCATGGCACAGGACGGTGCTCGCAATGAGTCCTCGGTCAGCAGGGTAACCGTACCAACGCAAGCCTGGGAGGTTCTCCCACGCAATTGTCTAGAACGGATGCTTGAATTCGAATCGTTGCGTCAGGAGTATGCTCAATCGTTTGATGGCAGAGCGCCAAACATGGTGAATGCGACTTCGCGACGCTTGAATTTGGCCAATCTGATGGAGTTAGCAACGATTAATAGCCGGGATTATCAAGCGAGGAAAGAGGTTCTGTTTCGAGCCGCGTTAGCGCTAACGCGACAGCGCTATCGCTACGAACTGAACCCGACTCCGTTTGGCAATGGAGCGTCTGCAAACTACAGTCACCTGCGTCGAAACGGGAACACCACGAATCAGCTTGCGGTTCCATCGGGAGTGGGCGTGCAGAGCACGCTTGCATCGGGTGGCGAGTTTTTGGCGCGGTTTGCAAATAGCGTGGTGCTAACGTTTAACGGACCGAGCGGCTTTGCCGCAGACGTCGGTTCCGAAATGATCTTTGATTTTCAGCAGACGGTCTTTCAACGCGATGTGCGATTTGAGAGCCTGACGCAGTCCGAGCGCGATGTCATCTATGCCGCGCGCGATTACATTCGATTTCGAAAGCAGTTATTCCGCGATGTCTCCAATCAATACTACAACTTGCTGCTGAACTTCCGCGGAATCGAGATCAACGCTCAGGACTACTTCACGAACCTGCGAGGTTTTCTCCAAAGCCAAGTGGAATACCGGACGGCAGAAAAGATCCCTCGAATCCAGGTGGATCAATTCGAGCAGAATGTGTTGCGAACCCGGAGCAATTTGGTGAACAATTGCTTCACCCTCGAAGCGGCTCTCGATCAGCTCAAGTTTAGGCTAGGGTTGCCGACCGAAATCCCTCTCTACATGGATCTTTCGGAGCTCGAATCCATTTCGCTCAAGGATGAGCTGAGTGTGGCGCGGCAGATGATTACGCGAACGCGGGCTGAATTGCTGAACGCTCGCAACGCGTCTTCTTTGGACACGACCACGCTGGCCAATGTAGCGGAGGTGCTGGCCGATCGGATGTCCAATATTCTCAAGATTCAAAAGCGACTGGACAAGACAGATTCCGCGGAGAATCCAACCGCAATGCAGGCCTCCCAGTCGGATACGGTCATGCCCTCGTCGTCGGTGGACAAAGCGTTCGCAGATCTCAAGCAGTTGACGCGTCTGCTGAAGATTTTTGGTGTGAAGATGCAAGTGGATATGCTGCGCAAGGAGTTGAACAATCAGGTCCAGTCGGAACCACCCGCCCCGCCGCTCCGCATCCTCGTTCGAGCCCTTGAGTTTTGTTCGGCCCAGTTGCAGGTTGTCGATTTGGCGATGGGCGGAATGCCATCGGGGTCAGCCGAAATCACCAAAACATCCATCGCCAAACGCAGATCCGATTTGAAAGCGAAGCATGAAGCTCTCGTTGCGTTTATCAATGAAATTTCAACGAGCTTAAAGGCGGACAAAGAGTTGAATTCGATCGAAGGTTTTGAGATCATTCCGGAAAAAATGAATGAGTCCTTGAAGCTTGTCGAACGCTTGGAGAAGCTTGCGCTGGATGCCACGCAGGGCTTGCTTCCGGAGGAGGGAGATTCGATTGAGGACAAGCTCGAAGCGACGGTCGACAAGACGTTGAAACTGAGTGACAGCTTGTTGGAGAAGGGTCCGGACGGCTGGGAGGAGATCGTGTTGGACCATGACGAAGCGCTCCTCACCGGCTTGGTGCAACGTTTGGATTTGATGAACCAGAGAGGCGATTTGGCGGATGCTTGGCGGCAGATCAAACTGGCCGGCGATGATTTGAAGTCGATTGTTGATTTGCGGGCGACGCAATCGCTCCGAACCAAGAGCAATGCGAACAATCCTTTTGATTTCTCATTTGACGACAGCGAAACACGAATGAGTGTCGCGTTGGATACGCCTCTCAATCGCCGTTTGCAGCGCAACAATTTTCGGCTGGCACTCATCAACTACAACGTCGGTTTGCGAAATCTGATGGCGGCTGAAGACAGCATCAAACTCGATGTCCGGGAGGATTTGCGGCAACTCGCGTTGGATCGCAATCAGTATACGATTGCCGTCGCCGGCGCTGCGTTGGCGTACGAACGGGTTATCAGCACGCAGCTTCGGCTGCAGTTTTCGGTAGTGAATGTGGCGGCGCGCGACTTTTTGGAATCGCAACAAGCCTACACGAATGCATTGAGCGCCATTGCTCGCCAGCATGTCAACTACATCACCGATCGCATCGAATTGTTTTTTGACTTGGAGGGGATGGACATCGATGACAACGGTTATTGGCAGGGGGTGACTCAAGACTATGGACCGCAGGTCAACGTAGACTTTCCATCGACCAATCCGCGACCCTACGATAGTTTGCCTCCTCGCGTTTGGTACTCCAAAAGCGTCCGTCAAATGGAGCAAATTGCGCCAGGCGAAGCCATGGTGGTGCCAAATAGATAAGCTGTTCGGTTGCGTATTTATTTTGGCTAGTCCGGAAAATGCATCCGAACCCTACGATTGCGGTGCCTGTGGTCCTCAAAGTCGACAAAGCTTGTCAATGAAAAAAACAATTTGCTTGCAGGCGGCTGGTTTCGCGTTGTAGGATTAGGCTTGCCGAGCGGATGCAAATGAGGCCGCACGGCAAATGGTTTCTCTCCGTGATTTTTTCCGATTACTAAGGGGTTCGCAATCGTGATTCATTATTCATGCGACAGATGCAGACGGGAAATAGACAGTTCGACCGATTTGAGGTACACGGTGACTGTGGAGATCGAGGCTGCCCTGGACGGGCCAGATCATGAGCTCGTCGACGACCCAGATCATCTGGATGATATTCAAGACATGCTCGAGTCGGCAGACGAGTTGTGCACATCCGTATTCGATGACGAAGTGTACCAACGGAAGCAATTCGATCTTTGCAAAGACTGCTTCCGTCAGTACATCAAGAATCCATTGTCGCGAGAGTCTACGACCCCGATGGGATTCAGCAAGAACTAGCAGTTGTCCAGCAATTCGACGGCCGCAAACTTTTCTCCTTCCAGCATGGATAGGCTCGCACCTCCTCCGGTGCTGACGTGTGTTACGGAATCTGCAAATCCTAGCTGTTCGATCGCAGCGGCGCTATCGCCACCTCCGATGATGCTTATGCCGTCGCATTTGGCAATTGCCTCTGCGACTGCAATGGTACCTAGATCAAACGGAGGCATTTCAAAAACACCCATCGGACCATTCCAAACGATCGTTTTGGCTTTTTCGACGATGGCAGCAAATTTCTTGGCCGTCGCGGGGCCGATGTCGAGGCCTTCCCATCCATCGGGAATCTCGCCAGCAGGCACGACTTGTTTGTTGCAGCTCCCTTTGAAATCATCGCCGCAATGCGTATCCACGGGGAGTACCAGTTTGTCGCCCCCCATGGCGATCAACTTTTTTGCGAGTTCTACTTTGTCTTTCTCGACGAGGCTCTTGCCAGTCGCTCCGCCCTGTGCGAGCGAGAACGTGTATGCCATCGCGCCCCCGATGAGTACTTGGTCGCAGATGCCTAAGAGATTTTGGATCACATTGATCTTGTCGCTTACTTTCGCTCCACCGAGGATAGCGACAAAGGGGCGCTGAGGATTGGCGATTGTGTCGCTTAGGTATTGAATTTCTTTGGCTACCAAAAAGCCGACGACCTTGGGCTTGTTCCCCATTGCCAACGGCACGGCGACCATGGACGCTTCGGAGCGATGGCAGGTGCCAAAGGCGTCGTTGCAATAGATATCTGCCCAACTCGCCAGCTTGTTGGAATAAACCGGCTCCCCCTCTTTTTCGCCTGGATTGAATCGAACGTTTTCCAAAACGAGGACATTGCCGTTTTGTAGCTGCTCGATCTTGGCTTGGGCATCGGGCCCAACGGTATCGGACGCGAAAGCGACATTTTTTCCGAGGAGCTGCGACAATCGTTCCGCTGCTGGCTTGAGTGAGAATTCCGGTTCAGGTCCTTTTCCTTTAGGCCTGCCCAGGTGGCTCATCAGAACCAATTTGCCTCCCCGTTTCAGGACCGACTCGATCGAGGGGAGGGCCATGCGGATACGTCGATCATCCGTTATTGCTCCCGAATCATCTTGGGGGACATTGAAGTCCACACGCATGAGTACGGTTTTGCCCAGACAATCTACATCCGCAATACTCTTCTTCGCCATTTTCCGCGCGCCTGTTCAAAATTTGAAATTCCGTTGCTCCCCCTTTCAAAATGGGAAGCGGTTTGAAGTCGCTTTTTTAGCCGAAACGCAGGATATGCATAGCTCCAAAATGGGTTGGCGTAGCGGTGGGCAGATTTTTCCGTAGGTGGCGGAATGTTCCCTGAGCCGATTGATAAGTTGGTGGGGAGAAGGTATAGTTGGGGTGGTTGCGAAAAAGCGACCCCTTAGCCGGTATTTTCGGGGAACTTGGTTTCCAGTCGCTGGCTAAGCCCGCCGGTGCTTCACGTTGGCTTGTGCAAATGAACTCTTCTTCTCCAAACGCGAGAGCGCCTCAACTCTCGGGGAGCCAACGTGAAGTACTGCTATTCCTCCAGAGAGCATTCCAGACGACGATCCATTTCAAATTCATTTGAATCCATTTCCTACTTCACGGAGCATCTTTCTATGACCCAAGCGGAAAACCAACCATCGCCTTCTTCCAACGATTCGCAGTCGAGTGATACGCGCAGGGACTTCCTGAAATCCACTTCCGTTGCACTCGCTGGCGGCACTCTCGTCGGAAGCCTGCCGATCGCTCGAGCAGCCCACTCCTTCGACAGCGACGAGATCAAGATCGGCTTGGTTGGATGCGGCGGTCGCGGCACGGGCGCAGCAACCCAAGCTCTCGATACTTTTAGCTCAACCAACCGACTCAAGCTCACCGCAGTGGCCGACCCATTCCAGTTTCGCATCGACGAAGCGCTCAAAGGGATCGGCGGCAAGCACAGCGAACGGATGGATGTTGCGAACCGCGTCTTCGTTGGGGTAGATGCCTTCAAACGATTGATCGAATCGGATATCGATATGGTTATCCTGACATCGCCTCCGGGCTTCCGACCGCTGCACTTCGAAACCGCCGTGAAAGCTGGCAAGCATGTGTTCATGGAAAAGCCGGTTGCCACCGATGCACCCGGCGTTCGCCGAGTCCTCGCGGCCAATAAACTGGCCAAGGAAAAGAAATTGGTCGTCGCGGTGGGATTGCAGCGGCATCACGAATCCGGATACCAAGCCACCATCGCCAAACTCAAAGAAGGCGCCATCGGCGATATCATCCTGACCCGTTGCTATTGGAATGGAGACGGCGTTTGGACTCGCTCAAGGAAGCCCGAGCAAAGCGAACTCGAGTACCAAATGAACAATTGGTACTATTTCAATTGGTTGAGCGGAGACCATATCTGTGAACAGCATATTCACAATCTCGACGTCATCAACTGGCTCATGGACGGCCCACCTGAAACCGCTCAAGGACAAGGGGGCAGGCAGGTGCGAACCGGGCCGGATAGCGGTCAAATCTTTGATCATCATATGATCGAATACACCTACAAAAACGGCGTCAAACTGCTGAGCCAGTGCCGCCACATTCCAGGATGCTGGTCCTCGGTCAGCGAATACGCGCACGGCAGCAAGGGATGGTGCGATATCGGTGGGGGCAAGATTTATGATCGCGACAACAAAGTCGTTTGGACCGCTCCGAAAAACGAAAATGGGCACGCAAAAGAACACGTCGACCTGTTTGCGGACATTCGCAAAGGCCTCGTCCCTAACGAAGGGGACAACGGCGCCTACAGCACGATGACCTCCATCATGGGCCGAATGGCGACGTATACCGGAAAGGTTGTGAAGTGGGATCAATGCTTAAATAGCAAGGTTTCGTTGGCCAATACCGATGCGTTGAGTTCGTTCGACAACGAAGCACCGATCCAGCCTGAGAACGGCAAATACTGGGTCCCCACCCCTGGAATCGATCCGGAACTAGTGATCTAGCGAGCATTGGAGCTATCCCGTATAGACTCCTGCGTCTGCGGCCCGTTTGGCAGCCTCTCTATCGCCAAGATGGCGAACTGCCAAACGGGCCGCTTTTTCGTGCGCCCCTACGGTATAATACTGGTACCATGACAACCGCACCCGAATCGCCCAAACCCTCTTCTCCCGTTTCGCCGTCGCAGGTTGGCTCCAAGCTTCTCTCGCGATTTGTTGACATCGATGCGTTGTTCGCCAAACCCAATACAGCGTCGACAGCATCCAAAGCGACCGCAATCCCGCTGGAACGCTTTCAGCATCTCGAGCAAGAGATCCGGAATTCACCTGCCAACAGCCAGCCGTACGTCGAACTTGGTCAAATCTATCTCAACCAAGAGCGATGGAACGATGCCAAGCGAGTTCTGGAAAACGGGGTGCAAATGTGCCCAGAGTGCGAACCGCTGGTGGTCATGCGAGAGGAGCTTTTGCTCCATCAGGCCAACCAACTGTTGGCACAGGCGAAAACCACTTTCGCGCAGGACCACTCGGATGAAAATCAGTACTTGCTCGATCAGGCCGAGGTAAACTACGCCAACGAGCGCATTCGTATATGTCGCGATCGCTTTTCTCGGCATCCCGAACAAAAAGAACTGCTCATCAATTGGGCGATTGGCCTTCGTCAGCTCGGGCGATTCGAGGAAGCGATTGAATTGCTGTCCAAAGCCGCAGCCGAACCTGAGCTGCGCGCTCGCGCCAGCTTGCAATTGGGCATGTGCTTCCAAACGCTGAATCGGCCACTGGAAGCGCTCGCGGCGTTACGCAAGGCATCGCTGTTTCGAGCCCCTCCCCCCGAACCCAAGATTCGACAACGCGCCCTGGAACTGGCGATCGATTTGGCAGAAGAATCCTCGCTCATCGATTCCGCTCGCTTTTATGCCGAGCAATTGCTGAAAGACTGCGACCGCTCGAAACGCGAAACGTTAAAAGAACGCTTGCGCCGACTAGAATCGATGGAGCTCTAGTGGCTTCCCCTTTCGCTTGCTCGGAATAACCTGCATAATCTCTCTTGGGTTTCTAAATTTTGCGGATTTTCAACGAGGGGGCTTTTATGACTGTTCGGCTAGGTAAGCGGACAATCGGGCATGCGTTTCTGAGCATGACCGCATTCTCATCCGGCTTCGTTGGCGTGGGTACTCCATTGACGCACGCCCAAAACAACCAGGATGCCATAAAACTGCTGCAGACGATGACGGTCGGGGATCAAAGTACTGCTGCTGCATCGAACGCAATCAAGCAGCTAGGCAATGCAAAAGACATTACCCTGATGCAAACTCTCATTTCTATGAAAGGCGCAACGCCGCTGGGCCGCAATTGGCTGTTGGGACTCGCCAATTCCCTGTATCGCAAATCGGGGAGCAAGCCCTCGGCAGAGCTTGCGAAGTTCCTGTCGGACCAATCGCAGGACGGCGAAGCGCGATACCTTGTCTTTCAATGGTTGACGGCAAAGAACGCAGAGCTTCGCAAGGAAATGCTCGCCAAGATGAACCAGGATTCCAGCCCCGAGCTGCGATTCTTGGCCATCGACGAAGCCGTCAAAGAAAAGCTAGACGAGAAACAATTGATGCCCCTGTTGGATGCTGCTCGCCATCCCAGCCAAGTGATTTCCATCATCGCAAAACTCAAGGAGTTGGGCGAGACCATCGACCAGTCCAAGCAACTCGGTTTTGTAAACCAGTGGGAACTCATCGGACCGTTCGACAATGTCGGATCGGCTAATTTCGATAAAGTTTTTCCGGTGGAAACCGACTGGGTCAACGGAATGCTCAAGCAAGAGTACCAAGGGAAAAAGGAGATCGTAAAGTGGAAACGAGAGACCACCACCGCTCCCGATGGGATGGTTGATTTGGCTGCCCTTTTCGAAAAGGAAAAAGGGTGCATCGTCTATGCAGTCAACGAATTCGAATCGGATAAAGATCAGGACGCGGAGGTCCGACTGGGTTGCATCAATGGCAACAAAGTTTGGGTGAACGGAAAACTCGTCCTTTCCAACGAGGTATACCATACGGGCTCTCAAATCGATCAGTATTCGGAACCTATTCGGCTCAAAGCCGGAAAGAATCAAATCCTCGTCAAGATTTGCCAAAACGAACAAACAGAACAATGGGCCCAGGACTATCAGTTTCAATTGCGCATTTGCGATTCCACTGGTAAAGCCATTTTGACCAAAGGACGATAACAATGAGATTCCAATTTGATAGCTTCCGCTACGCATGCGTTTTAACGATGAGCGCTTCGCTCGCCCTCGTTGCGCATTCGCGCACCTTGGCCGATTGGCCCATGTTTCGTGGCCCCAATGCAGGCAGCATCGCGCTCGATGCAAAATTGCCAACCACGTTCGGTGGTGAACAAAAACAAAACGTCGCTTGGCGAACCGAACTTCCTGGTCGAAGCGTCGGTGGGGTCATCGTCGTAGGCGATCAAGCCATCACCACCAGCAGCAGCGGCATGGACCAACGACGCCTCCATCTGGTCAGCTTGAACACCCAAGATGGTTCGATCCGTTGGGAACAAGAATTCGTCGCCCGAGGACGGCCTTTTTGCCATCCCACCAGCGCCAACGCTGCCCCCACACCGGCATCCGATGGCAAGTACGTCTTCGCATTCTACAGCTCTAACGATCTCGCTTGCGTGGACATGCAAGGCAATCTGGTATGGTACCGCTCGCTGTCGAGCGATTTCCCCAAGGCGGGGAACGACGTCGGAATGAGTAGTTCCCCGATCGTTGTGGATGGAGTCTGCGTGGTACAAATCGAATGCCAAGGGGACTCGTTTGCTGCCGGTTTGAATGCGGCCGATGGCAAAATCCTTTGGAAACGCGACAGACCCAAGCAGGCAAATTGGTCATCACCCACCATCGTGAAAATGCTCAATGGCGAACAAGTGGTGGTGATGCAATCGAGCGAGGACCTACTCGCTTTGGAGCCCAAGACCGGAAAGCTACTGTGGGAAATGAAGCTCAAGTGCTCGACCATTCCATCGACCATCGCTGCGGAAGGACGCTTGTTCGTTCCCTCGAACGGATTGACCGCGTTCGACCTCTCCAGCGTTGGCTCCAGCCCGAGCAAACTTTGGGACAACAACAAGCTGAGCGCCAACGCGTGCTCTCCTCTCATTGTTGGAAAACGTGTCT
>JANODW010000746.1:0-3478 GCA_031412875.1 Pirellula sp.
CATGCGACTGATCTCCAGCGCCCGGCCCGGTTCCGATCGGAAATTTCCGGGATGTTTGAGGTGCAACGTTTCAGGGATGTTGCGATGCGCGGGTTGCGGTTTTGCTGAAATAAGTCGGTCTAAGAAATCCGCTAGCGGAACGTTGGGATAGTTGTGGTACGAAATCTGCAATTGCTCGCTCGTGGCGTAGATGCAGCTTTTGATTTCAAGTTTAGCTGTATAGATTCCTAAGTTGATGTCGGTCATGAAGGCGCCTAAAAGCAAGACGCAATCGCTGTCTTCGACGTATTGCGTTACTTCCTCGCGCCCCATCGCGCCTTCGTAGAGGCCAACGTAAAGCGGGTGTGTCTCGTCGACCACGCTCTTTCCCAGAATCGTTGCTGCGATTGGGATCTTGGCGTCCTCTGCGAGCTTCATCAGTTGATCTTGGAGACCAAAACGATGGATCTCGACCCCTGCGATGATGATCGGCTTCTTGGCCGAGTTGATCCGATCGACCGCTTCACGCACCGCTTCGTCCAAGGCCAAGGAATCGAATTGCGTGTTCGGTCGACGGAACGCATGGGCAATCGGCGGGACAACGTCGACCATATCGCGAGGCAACTCAATATAGACAGGACGTTTGAATCGATAGCATGCGTCGAGCACCCGATCGATTTCGCTAAAGGCAATGATCGGATCGACCAACTCTGTAGATGCGATGCAGAGCTTTTCAAAGACCTCGAGCTGCGTGCTAAAGTCTCGCACCTTGTGGTGAAGCAACGGATTGTTTACTCGCTCATTCAGGCCGGGAGAACCGGTCAGCAACACGACCGGCGACTTTTCAGCAAATGCACCCGCAACACTATTGCAGACCGATAATCCACCGACGCAATACGTTACACACAGAGCACCCATACCGCGAATCCGCGCGTAAGCGTCCGCTGCGAACCCCGCGCAATCTTCGCGTGTGCAGCCGACCACATTGATCGGGCTGCTCTCGAGCATGCTGTAAAAATTGAGTATGTAGTCGCCAGGAATTCCAAAGCAGTCTTGGATTCCATAGTCCTGCAACCGATTGATCAGGTACTGGCCGATGGAAACGTCCAGATTGCTTGGGCGTTGGCTGATGGTGCTTCGGCTTTCCGTTTTCTTGCCGATCGAACTAAGCGCGTTGGTCATTGGATATCCGTAGTGGTGAAAAAACGCCGGGCAGATTGCAGAGGATGGCGATATTGTAGAGACGCGGACAAGTTTGTGGGATCGCCCCCGCTACAACCCCTACAAACGATTCAATTTTCAAGAAGCCCAAGCATTCGAATGTTGGTGATTCTGCGCGCATCACAAAAGAGAGCTACTGTTTACCAGATAATTTTACCGTTTCCCCCATCGTCCAGCAGACGATTCGGACGCTACGCAATATCGAACCTGCAAACGAAATGCCGCTCCCAGACCAAAGCCCCATTCGAGTCTCCGACCTTCCGCAAGCTGTGTACGTGCCCCGTGTGCCCTCCAAGGCATTTGCAATGGCGAACGAAGCCCTCGCCCGCAGCAGCACACCGACGTCCGCCCCCGTGTTGGCTCCGCCTGCCCCAACCGCAGAACCGAAACCAGATGCTGCCACCGAGACGGCAAAACTCAGCGACAACATCGCCGATTTGCTCCGTCGCTTCAAAGACGACAGCAGTAGCCAAGGCACCTTCGAAGAGATTCTTGCAAGCCCCATCGGACCGCCTGCTCCACCTTGCACGCGCGTGTGGGGCCTCGACTTTCACGCGGTGACGATGGAGCAAACGCTCGATCACCTCGAACAAGTCATTCGAGCACGAACACCCAGCTATGCCATTACGGCGAATCTAAACTATGCCATGCTGTGCGAACGGCATCCCCGGTTGGCCGCGTTTACAAAAAAAGCGGCCCTGACATTGTGCGATGGAATGCCCATCCTTTGGCGAAGCAAACTCAACGCGGTCAAACTACCGGAACGGGTCGCCGGCGCCGACCTTATCTTTCGACTGACCGAACGCTGCGCGCAAAAGAAACTCAGCGTCTACTTCTACGGTGCTGCCGAAGGGGTCGCTGCAAAGGCAGCCGCAGCGCTCAAAAAACTCAATCCTTCTCTCAACATTGCGGGCATCCAGTGTCCCCCTTTTCGCCAAGCAAGCCCCAACGAACTCCAAAACCAAATCGAACGCATCAAAAGTGCAAAACCGGATGTGCTCTATGTTGCGCTCGGTCAACCCAAAGGCGAATACTGGATCGAAGAGCATCTCCATGAGTTGAACGTGCCTCTGACCATCCAATTGGGTGCGTCGTTTGACTTCGCAGCAGGCAATTCCATACGAGCGCCCAAGATCTGGCAAAAATTAGGCCTGGAATGGTTCCACCGGACGATCAACGACCCGAAACGCTTGGCCCCACGCTATTTCGCCAATCTCCTATTCCTGCTGAAAGTAACCCGACGCGAGTGCATCGAGAAGCTGTCCTAGATCGCGAATCCAACCCGCCACCCTAGTGGCAGGGCGCAAGCCCTCCGGTGTCACGGCTGAAATCACGGCTGAAATCCCAGCAAAAATCACCACAGTAATCACCACAGAAATCACCACAGTAATCGCAGCGATTCTTTGCAGGTCCTGACCGGACGGCTCGCGCCGTTCCGCTAAGGTGAGCGCCATCGGAATTCGCAATTGCCGTTTGCCTACGTCTTGGACCAATCTCGGCGTTGACGGCTGCTTGGGATCGCCATCTTTTTGCGATACTTGGTAATCGTGCGGCGCGCGACACCCAGCCCTTGCTTTTTGAGCTCGTCTACCAAATCGTCATCGCTCAAGGGATTCGTTTTGTCCTCCTTGCCGATGATCTCTTGCAACTTGATTCGAATGGTTTCATAAGCCACGTCTTCGCCATCGGCGCTTTGCGTCCCGAACACAAAGAATCGCCGAAGTGGTAAGATCCCTCGCGGCGTTTGGATCCATTTGTCATCGACTGCTCGCGAGACCGTGGTGACGTGCACACCCACTTGATCCGCGATCTGCTGCATCTTCAACGGCTCGATCGATTCAGGCCCTTCGTCTAGAAATTTCTTCTGATAGTCGACGATCGCTTGCGAGACGCGAGTCAACGTTCTGCGCCTTTGTTGGATGGATTCGATGAGCCACTGCGCGCTGCCGATTTTGCGTTTGATGAATTCCTTTTCCTCTTCGCTGGCTTTGGGGTCCCCCAGTCGGCGTCGGTAGTATTCGCTGATACGCAGCGGCGGCAACGAATCATCGACCAATCGGACCGTATAGACCCCTTTTTCATTGGACTCGACAATAACATCAGGTGTCACCAGCGGCACGTGCACTTCCATGAAGGCAGCGCCCGGTTTTGGATTGAACTGATGCATTTGCTCCCGAATCTCTTTGATCAAATCAATCGAATACCCGGTCTTCTTTTGGATCACCGGCAATCGGTTCTCGGCCAAGTCATCCAGATGCTGAGATATGAGTGTTCGCAT
>JANODW010000747.1:0-3968 GCA_031412875.1 Pirellula sp.
GGTCCGCCGGTGGAAGTCCCGATCACGACCAGATCGACTCGTTGGATTTTGCCATTGGTCGACGAGTGGAGTTGCGAATGGGGACGAGCGGGTGTTGATACCGGTCGGGGTGATGACGACGCAGGCACTGCCCATTTGCAAAATTGCTTGATCTTGGGGATCAATTCGTCTTGCACGCTTTGGATAGCAGCGTTGACGCTGCCGACATTGGCGGGTTTAGTGACGTAGTCGTTTGCACCCTTGGAGAGCGCTTCCAGTGTCGATTCCGCACCGCGTTGGGTGAGGGTGCTAAACATGATGACCGGCAACTTAGGGTAAAGCTTTCTCAACTCGACGAGGGTCGTCAAGCCATCCATTTCCGGCATTTCCATGTCCAGCGTGATGATGTCTGGATTGATTTGCGGGATCTTGGCCAGCGCGATTTTTCCGTTGGCAGCGATGCCTGCAATCTCGATGGTTGGGTCGGAGGCCAACGCGTCGGAAAGCAATCGCCGGATGACGGTCGAATCGTCCACTATGAGTACACGTATTTTGCGCATCGATGACCTAACTTCCGATACCGAGCAATTGTAATTTTTCAAGGAGGATCGTTTTGTCGAATGGCTTCATCACATATTCATTGACACCTGCGACAAACGCTTGCGCCATCTTCTCCATTTCGGTTTCCGTGGTCACCATCATGATCGGCATATCGTAGTATGCAGGAGTTGCACGCGCCGCCTTGATGAATTCGAGGCCATTCATCTCCGGCATATTCCAATCCACCAGCACAATATCCTGAACGCCATGCGCTTCCAATTGAGCGAGGCCCTCGCGGCCGTTTCCGGCTTCGATTACTTCGTAGCCCAACTCCTTCATAATGTTTCCGATAATGCGTCGGACGGCACGTGAATCGTCAATTACTAAAGCGCGCATGGGGTTTTCTCTTTTTTAAAATTCCATTCGAACTGAATTGTTATCGTCGGTCACCTGGATGCCCAGCAAACAGGATTTGTCTTTTTGCACATCACCTTCTCGTCTCGGATGAAGAGGTGCGTACGATTGGTTGAGGGAACTACACTCGCTGATAGCTTCCAACAGAGGAAGCCGTATGCGTGAGGGGCACTGGTCGGCGTGCTGGTCGGCTTTCCAGCGCATCCTGTTGGTATTTGAATTGGCTCACCAAATGTTGCAGGTCGGCAGCCATTCGGCTGAGCTCACCGGCAGCTTGCTGGGTGTTGCTGGCTCCTTGAGTGGTGCTTTGAGCTGCGGTCGCAACGGATACGATGTTTTGAGCGATTTCCCCCGAGCCCTTGGAGGCTTCGCAAACGTTTCGTCCCATTTCGTTCGCGGTGGCGGTTTGCTCTTCGACCGCGCTGGCGATGGTGTTGGAGATGTCATTGATCTGGTTGATGACATCGCTGATTTGGCGAATCGCTTCTACGGCACCTTGGGTATCGTTCTGGATCGTTTCGATCTTTTGGCTGATGTCTTCGGTTGCCTTGGCCGTTTCCTTGGCGAGTTCTTTTACCTCGTTGGCTACGACCGCAAAGCCCTTCCCTGCTTCTCCAGCCCGTGCGGCTTCGATGGTAGCGTTGAGTGCGAGCAGATTGGTTTGTTCTGCGATCGATGTGATCACTTTGACGACCTTGCCGATCTCAATGCTGCTTTCGCCGAGCTTGGCGATGGTGCTATTGGTATGGTTTGCGACCTGAACTGCTTGTTGCGATACGCGTGCGGCTTCGGAGGCGTTTTTAGCGATTTCTCGGATGGCCATATTCATTTCGTCAACGCCGGTTGCGACGGTTTGCACATTCGCAGAGACTTCTTCGGATGCCGCAGAGACCACGTTTGCTTGCGCCGAAGTTTCATCCGCGTTTGCGCTCATTTCGGCGCTCACGGCGGAGAGTTCTTCAGAAGCGCCCGCCAAGGCGGTGGCGTTGTCGGCGATGGAAGCCACACTATTGCGAAGATCGCTTAGGAAGCGTTGGAGGCCGACTCCCATTTGTCCGACCGGATCATCTCCAGAGACGGTAATCGTTTGGGTGAGGTCACCGCCAGCCGCGGCATTTACGACCATGAGCATTTGATCGACTTTGCACTTGAGTTCTTCGCGAGCTTGCACGGCTGCTGTTGTGTTCGTCGCATACTCTACCACCTTGAATGGCCTTCCATTCAAATCGTTAATCGGGTTGTAGGTGGCTTGGCTGTAGACGACTCGGCCGTTTTTACCGATTCGCTTGTACTCACCACTTTGATACTCACCTCGATTGAGCCTTTCCCAGAACGTGCTGTACTCCGTGCTGTTGCTTTCTTGTTCCGAGGCAAACATGCGGTGATGGCGTCCTTTGATCTCGTCGAGCGCATATCCCATGCAGTCCGCAAAATTCTGATTGGCCGTGAGAACGGTGCCATCCATTGCATACTCTACCACTGCGCTCGACTTGCCTACGGCTTTGATTTGGCCGTTATAGTCAGCGATTCGATTGAGTTCTTCGGTAACTTCAGTGGCAAACTTCACTACTTTGTATGGCTTCCCTGCGGAGTTGAAAATAGGATTGTAGGATGCTCGGATCCAAATCTCTTTGCCCCCTTTGCCTACCCTTTGGAAATCGCCAGAGACGGATTCACCGCAAGCGAGTTTTTCCCAAAACGATGCGTAGGCGGGGCTGTTGCGGTCCCGATCCAGCATGAACATCGAATGGTGCTTGCCCTTGACTTCTTGAATGGAGTAACCTGTCGCAGCTTGAAAATTGGAGTTGGCCGTGATAATTGTTCCATCCAAGTTAAATTCGATCACTGCTTGCGATTTTTCGATCGATGCCAATTTGCCTGCGTTCTCCAAGAGGACGACTTCGGTCCTGCCGATCGAGCTTCGCAGCCAGAGGGCGAATGCCAGGACCAAACTCATCACGGTCACACCGACGATACTCAATGTCCAGCCGCGGCTAATTGCGGTCGATTCCGCGAGCGATTGGTCGGCGTTCACCTTTTCCGTAACCAGCTTTACTAAATCTTCAACGATAGCTTTGTGTTCGTAGTAAAGGTTTTCAAGCTTCGTGTTTACAGCATCCAGTTCCGGAGCGTCTCCTTTTGCAATCGCGGGGATCAACTCGCGGTCGATCGTTTTAAATAGCGATTCTGCGGAGTGCGCGACTTGCTTGGTCAACAAATCCTTGACCTTTCCTTCTGCAAGTTTTTTGGACCACGTTGCCATGCTAGCCTCATAGCTTTTACTCAATTCTTTGTAGCGATGGATGCTGTCTGCCCGCGCTTCAGGATCCTCAGAGTCTTGCATGAGATGCGTACTCAAGTAAGTTTCGACGACATAGAGGGCAGGAGGCAACGTATCCGCGAGAAGATCCTTGTCCTCGACGATATTCAAATATTGAGGTCCACCCACGCGAATCGTCTGAATGGTGGTGTAAGTGATTCCTGCAAAAGTGAGGAATCCGATAGCGAACGTAATGACCAAGCAGGCGACCTTGGACTTCATACTGAGATTCGATAACTTGGACATTGTTTACCTTGAAGGAGCGGGACAGCTTTGACAGATAGGGTTAGGACGCTTTATGCGTTGTAGTTGACGAGGGACGAAGGGGCGAGTTGGTTGGGCACTGGCGGCAACGCAGGCCTTGAATAGTTCTTCTGGATCGCATCGGATTCGTACTTGAATTGCGATACTAGCTTTTGCAACTGGGACGCCATGCTTGCAAGTTCATGTGCAGCCTGTTGGGTGTTTTGTGCACCCTGGGAAGTGTTCTGTGCTGCGGAGGCCACGGTCGTAATGTTTTGTGTAATGGCGTTGCTCCCTCGGGAGGCTTCGCTCACATTGCGTCCCATCTCGTTGGCAGTCGCCGTTTGTTCTTCGACGGCGCTAGCGATGGTATTGGAGATATCATTGATCTGATTGATGACATTGCTGATCTCTCGGATGGCGACCACCGCGCCCAAATGAATCATGTTGCCGTGCCGGCTGCGGACCATCA
>JANODW010000748.1:0-3504 GCA_031412875.1 Pirellula sp.
GCCCGGCATTTTTCGGGGTTAAGCGATATTGGTATATGTGGCTATAGCTGGCGGATTGCGAAATACGCCCGTTGATGATCATTGTCTGGGATTGATTTCGAGACTGATCACCTAAAAAATCAACCTCGCATTGTTCCTTTAAGGCCTTGAGGTCGGGGGGATTTGGGTTTTCGACATTGCTGATTTCGACTTGCAAGGTGACCGATTCGCCGACGAAGACTTCCTTCTCGCTGACGGTGCAAACGATGTCGGGTGGTTCGGCGAAAGTTCGGACGTTGCCAAAAATCCCTAGTGCTAGAAAAAGAAAAACACACGACGCAGGGTGGCAGCTCCAACACAAGACTGGTTGGCAAACCATGTTAGAACGATCAAGTCGTTTGGGGTCGTGTTGTGAAGTTGCCATTACCAATCCTTGTCTACAGGCGTACGGCCAAGCACTCGGGCCTTGAGCTCGCGGTCCCGATCGCGAATCTCTTGTTGTCGTTCACGCACGCGCCGTAACGCTTCTTCCATGCGATCCTTGGAGATTTTTGGTTCTTTCCCTGAATCTGCTTTCTTGTCTTTATCCAATTTGTCTTGGCTTTCTTTCCGATCGTCTTTTTTGTCGGCTGAGCCGTCCTCATTCTTCTCGTCTTTTTTCTCGTCGGATTTTTCGCCAGGCTTTTTCTCGTCCTGTTTTGGGTCTGGCTTGGAGCCGTTGCTGCCGTCTTGGTTCTGCTCTTGTTCTTTGTTTTGTTTGTCGTCGTCGGAGTTCTTTTGCTCTTGGTTTTTGTCCTGTTTATTCGGATCCGGATTCTTGGGTTGTGCATCTTGAATTTCCTTGAGAATGCGGCGGGCCTCTTCGGCATGGCTAGCTGCCTGAGCGGGATCTCGATTGGCGAGTTGTTTCACTGCGGATTCCATTTCTTCGACCGCTTTTGGGGCAAGTTCAAGCGCTTTGCGGTATCCCTCTTTGATTTGCTCTGGATCTACGGGAGGGACCGAACCTTTGGGCTCCATCTCTGTACTGTCCGCTTTGTCGACAGTATCCGATGCCTCTTCTTCCACGTGCTTGGGCTCGGGAGGAGGTTGGCTTTCAAGCTCCTGCAATTCGGATTGTGCTTTCGGTGCAAGAAGGCGTGCTTTGCGAAGCGTTGTTTCTTGTTGTTTGAGTTGCTTGCTAACATCGACAGTCGCAATCTTCACTTTGTCGTTGGATTCCAGCGATTTGGTTTCGGTGTCGGGATCGGGCTTGGTTTCGGTCTCGAGAGCTTCCTGGGAGACGCCGTCTGTTTTGTCGTCGTGCGCTTTCGGCTTGAGTTGATTTACAATATCCGTTTGATCCAGTAGTTCTTTGTTTAGCAATGCATGAAAAGGGACGACTGCGTCCCATATTTGATCCAATTTATCGATAGCCTCGCTTTGTTTGTCTGCGGCCAAGGCGGCATGTCGCTGGTTCAAGTCTTTTCCGGCACCTTCCATCTTGAGTGCTGCTTCATCGGCCCAGCCAGTTAGCATGGCGATGCCGCGTGCCAATTCCTCATCAACTATTTTGTTGGTTGGGGTGTTCGCTAACGCTGGATTGCTACCGTCTTGTTCTGAAGGCCGAAGCGCAGCCTCTATTTTGTCTTTGAGGTACGGTATTTCTAGAGTCAGTTCGTCTTGAAGTCGTCTTAGTTCAGCAAATGCGTTCGGAGATGTACTGGTGGAGAATCCTTGAGCGGTCTCACGCAGGGTCGTCTGAGTTTGCATTAGGAATTCGATGAATTGGATCAGATTTGTTTCGTCTCGTCGCTTCTGCAAATCGAGTTCTCTCCAACGATCCGTGAAGTATTTGATCCAATTGCGTAGAAGTTCCAAGTTGTGTCTGGCGGGCGCATGCTTTGGTTGTATTTCAAGACAATGTCGGTAGGAGTCAATGGATCGGCTTAATTCCGCCAAGATGTTTTTTCTTTGTTCTTCGGTTGCTTGCTCGGGATTGTCGCCCGCTATTTTGCGAGCTTGTTCAGAGGCGATCACACCTAAGTTAAAGTGGGCGGCAGTGGCAATTGATTTGTCTTGGCTCAAGCCGGCTTTGAGGTAGCGATCTCGAGCCAGGTCGAGGTCCCCTTTGCGGTGGAGGGCGCAGGCCTCATCGAAGGCCGCGACGGCGGATTTATCTGACTTGGCTTTTTCGAGAGCTTCCGAAGCGGCTGCAAACGATTTGCTGGCGTCTTCGAATTGGTCCGCAGCATAGAGTCGCAAGCCTTCCCGCACTTTCGTCGTGGAGTCATCTGCTTTGCAAACGTTGAGCGAAGCGAACAAAACTACCAAGGTCCAAGCGGAGTAGTGAAGGCCGTAGCTAGTCCCTGGACTGGGTAGTTTGACACCGAACGCATTTTCCATCGAATCTTGCCCGTAAATCATCAACGTTTCGCCGCCTCATTTGCCAAAAGTTCCATTTTTTTGTAGGGGCTCAGGCACCAACTGGAAGCGAAGGCCAGTAGTGAAATTGCGAGAAATATCTGATAACGTTCCGAACGTCGCACTCGCTTCTGAGCCTCCGATTCTTTCCCACGTTTTCCTTGAAGGTGGTCCACGTACAATTGACCTAAATCATAGGAACGAGTCCCCGCTGGAATGTAGACCCCTGAAGTTTTTAATGCAATTTCCTCCAAAAGTTTATTGTCGAGTTTGCTCCACACTTGTTGCCCTTCATGTTCCACAAATGCGCTCGGGTTGGTTTTCTGCGGGACGCGAGAGCCCGTTTGAGCATCCCCTAATCCGACGGTGAATATGGTCACTTGACGCTCGGCCGCGATGGAAGCAGCTTCCAAGGGGTACGATTGTTGGTCGTCGCCGTCTGTAATCAGCAAGATGGCTTGATCGCGTTCGGCGTTTGCTTGAAAAACTTCTAAGCCCTTGCGGATGGCGTCGCCGATCGCCGTGCCGCCGCGCGGTGCGCTATTTGGATCCAATTCGTCCAACGCTCTTCGAAACGAATCGTAGTCCACTGTCATCGGGCATTTCACTACGGCTTGGCCGGCAAAGGCGATTAAACCGACGCGTTCTCCTTGAAGACGGTTGATGAGCAACGCCACGTCTGCCTTTGCCCTGGCAAGTCGCGTCGGAGTGACATCGTTAGCCAACATCGACCGGGAAACATCGATCATGACGTAAAGGTCACTTCCTTTCGGAACAACGACCTCTTCTTGCTCGCCGAACTGCGGACCAGCGGTTGCGATTAGTCCCATGACGATGCCCAACTCAATCAGTAGCAATTTGGTCCAAAAGCGAACTTTGGAATAGGGGGGCAACATACGCATTATCATGGGTTGCATCAGGAATGACTGGCGTGCCGAAGCGCGTCTATTCTCCGAGTAGAGCGCAAGCACCAAACATCCCACGCACAGGGGCAAGATGAAATATAGGGCTTGTGGGGACTGCCAGACCATGGTGCCAATTCAAATCGTTGTATTGATTGACCTTTCTAAGGCAACGATCGAAATCGTGTCTCCTTCAATGCAAAAACGATTAGCACGAGGG
>JANODW010000749.1:0-5117 GCA_031412875.1 Pirellula sp.
GCAATTCTTGCGCCCCCATTAAATCCCAATGGACGCGCTGCTTCCTGGAATCAAATCCGAAGCGCATCGTAGAATGGCCCTCACAGGAAACGAAGCCGATACAGGGCGGGGGATCGAACTGATCGATGTTGGCATTTCCCAGATTGGATTTGTCGACAGTGTGCGACGCAAAACGTTTGATCGATGGGTCGCGGAAAGGCAAGCGATCTCCGCGAAAAACGTCAATGAAGGAGAACGCTTGAAAGCGGCGATCATCAACGAGACCAAAGCAGAAGTTGCGAAAATCGAAGGCGAAGGAGAGCAAAAATCCAGCGAGAAAAAGGGGAAGACCGACGCGGACGTGATCAAACGCTACGCCGAAGCAATCCAGCAAACAGGCGATTTTTATACCTTTGTGCGAACAATCGAGGCGTATGAGAAATCGATTGGCCCCGATAGCCAAATGATCCTTTCCACCGACAGCCCGTTTTTTAAACTGTTTCGAGAGATGGAGCAAGAAAACAAGTAGGGAAAGGAAGGTTCAGTGAAGAAGTGCGGTTCTTGATGAAGTTAAGCTTCTCGTAACAGTCGGTTTCGAAAATTGGAAGCGGACTCATAACACTCGGCAAAGTTCCGGGACTCGCTAACGCGTGAATAGCAAGTCCGAGGCTCGATGGTACAATACAAGGGATCGGCCGGTTGCAAACCTGAATACGCTGGTCCTTTGTTTTCGCGGGCGGAGACTTACCAATATGCGTGGTGCGTTCATCTGTATGTACTTGTGCATACACGCAACGCTCGAGTTGCCCTTTGGGTATGGCCAAGATGCTCTATCTCCCAAGTCGGCCAGCGCAACGCGGCCCGCGACGATCGACGAGTTAATGCTGTTTTTCCCGTCGAAGTTTCCCAGTGGAGATTGGAATCCAAAGGAACTTGAATTTCAGGATGTCTTTTTTGCAGCGGAGGACGAGACCAAATTGCACGGATGGTACTGCCCCGCCACCCATCCCCGTGCGGTCGTTCACCTTGCCCATGGAAACGCCGGGCATGTTGCATCGCGTGCCGCATGGCTTCGATATTTGCAGACCAAAGCGAATGTTTCGGTTTTTGTTTTCGATTATCGCGGTTACGGTCGTAGCGAGGGAACGCCAACTGTCGAAGGAGCGATTCAAGACGCAGTCTCTGCGCGGGCTAAACTATGCGAGCTTGCTTCTATCAAGGATTCCGAAATGCTGCTTATGGGGGAGTCGCTCGGGGGGGCGATCGTCATTTCATTGGCGGCAAAGTCGCCACCCAAAGGTCTGATCGTCCAAAGCTCGTTCTCTTCCATGAAAGACGCTGCTCAAGTGCATTACCCAAATCTAGCTTGGCTTGTGCCTCGCAAAAAGCTTGATTCCACAGCGCTCATCGGTTCTTACCGGGGTCCACTCTTGCAGAGTCATGGAACGGCGGATCGGACCATTCCGTTTGCGTTGGGCGAACGGTTGTTTCAAGCGGCCAATGAACCAAAGCAGTTCGTTGCGATCGAGAATGCCGATCACAACCAATGGCTGACCGAAGAGTATTTGAGGCAACTCGATGCGTTCATCGCTCGTATATCGGCGGCAAAGTAAAGCTCTGGTCGAAGCGATGTGAAGCGATGGGTTTTAGATCCCCATCTCTTTCAACAGGTGATTCGCTTGGTAGACGACACCGGTGATCCAAAGGACGTATCGAATATCGACGCCGATGGAGCGACTGTAGCTTTCGTTCCAAGCAAAGTCATTGATGGTCGCTTCGAAGGTCCGATCGAAATTCACGCCGACCAATTCCCCGTTCGCATTGAATACGGGGCTCCCTGAATTGCCACCGGTGGTATCGGTATTGTAGAGGATAGCGACGGGAACTTGGCCCAATTTTGGGTGCACGAAGCGTCCGAAGTCCTTTGCGTGGTAGCGGTCGATGACGGCCTGGGGCGTGATAAAGGGATCGATTCCTGTGGTCTTGTCGATCACTCCTTGGAGAGTAGAAACCGGAGTCTTTTGGATCGCATCGGCGGGGGAATACCCACGCACGCGGCCGTATGTAATTCGTAGTGTTGCATTGGCGTCCGGAACGAATTGAGTCGGCTCGTACGCCTGTTTGGCTTCCATGAGTGTGCCGTACAATTGCCCCAGTCGACCCTCGCGTTCCTTGTCTAGATCGCGAAGGGAACGGTAGGTGGGGTAGAGTTTCAGCATCCACTGGAGAATGGGGTCAGGAGTTGATTCGAGTTCGGCCGGTGTCTTTTTTAGGCACTCTTCGATAAATCGGACGTCTCCTAATTGAGTCATTCCGATCAGCGAATCGGCGCGTTGGGGAAATGTGCGATTGTCGTCGAGCAGGGTCGCAAGGGGCGCAATCGATCGGGCGCCATTGATCTTATTCAGCCGTTCCAGCATCCCTGCCAGCAGGATGGTATCGGTGGGCGCATGCCAGTCGGCAACGTCCATTTTCAATTGCTGGATTGTCAAATCCCAATTGCGATTCATGTAGGGCGCTTCGCGATCAATGTCATCTTTAGCGCGTTCGTAGGCGGCATCCACGAGCGTAAATGCAAACGAAAAAGCTCGGCAAGCGGTTCGCAATTCCCGCAAATGGATTTCGAGGGGCCCTTGAGCGGTCATTTCGTCGTACACCTTTGCGATATCCTGGAGAAGCGTACCGTACTTTGCGCGTCGCGCCGCGTCTGCTTGGACAAAGGTGTTGAACCCCGCTTCGGCCTTTTCGCGAGCGGCCACGATATTCACTCGTCGAAGTCCTAGCAATTGGCCACGCGAACGCTTTTCCACGTTCGCCAATCCCTTGGTCCGTGTTGCGTGTTTGATTGCAACAGCGCGATCGGTCGCGGACGCTTTGTCCATTTCTGCAATTTGCCAAGCATAGAGTTCCACGATGGCCGGTAGACGAACCTCTTGTTCGTATTGAAAGTAGCTCGCCGTTTTCTGACGAACCGTCCGGCCTGGATAGCCGAGCAAGAACACGAAGTCTTCTTCGTTTGCGCCTTGCGGTGAGACTTTGATCACTCTCTTGGGATGATAGGGAACGTTATTGGGCGAATAGTCCGCGGAGGATCCGTCTGGAGCGGTGTAGGCTCGCATGAACGAGAAATCCCCGGTGTGGCGAGGCCACTCCCAATTGTCCGCTTCGCCTCCGAATGCTCCTACCGCTGCGGGCGGAGCAAACACAAGGCGGATGTCTTTAAGGTAGGTATATAAGAACAATACGTAGGTCTTGCCCGCAAACATCTCGGCCACCTCGACTCGCAAGCCTTTGTTTTCTTTTTCACTTGCAAGCTCGATCTCTTTGCGTCGTTTGTCGATCGCTTTTGTCCGTTCAAGAAAGGTCATTTGATCGGTAACGACCGATAGCACTTGCTCCGACACATCCCGGTATCCTTCGGTGATGCGGACCGTGTAGTTCGGAGCGGGAACCTCTTCGCTCCGCATTTTGGCAATGAATCCATCTGTTAACAGATCGCGTTTCGAAGTGCTTGCTTTTTGGATGGCATCAAACGCGCAGTGATGGTTCGTAATGATCAAACCGTCGCTGGAAACAAAGGAGCCCGTGCAACCGTTGACACGACAAATCCCATCCACCAATGAGACTTGGCCTGGATTGAAGAGTTCTTTGTCCGTAAGCTTCATCCCTTTTTCCGAAAGTTTCAAGCGATTCAATTCGCTGATCGGATACATTCCTTCGTCGCTCCAAACACGACTGCAAGCGAGTAAGCAGGCAAGAAACATCAACGCGATCGTCCAGCGGATCATGGAATAACTTTCAGGTGCAGATAATTCGGAATCGGGAAGGGGCAACGAACCTTAGGGCCGCAATTATACCAATCGCGTGCGCGCGGGGTCAGGTGATCTTTCCTTCGGTAACGCTTGGGATTGCCACCGGATTCAGAAAACACTTGTCGGCCCGCCAAGAGTATTTCGCAACCCGTTTTATCAGTGCTCGAAGTCGCCCTGAGGAATCGATGGCCGCCGCGAAGTCGTCGACGGGAGGGGTCTCGAAGTTTAGCTCGGACTGATTCACTTGTTTGCCTTGTTCAAAATGCAAAATGGCTTCGTCGTTCGGAGTCGCTTGCGGCCAATGCTGTATTCCAAATCGGGCAGGGATGAGGTTCGTTTCGATGTCCGCTTTGCTTTTGAGCGATTCGAGATCGCAGCTATTTTCGAGTTCGAATGGGCCGATGGAGGTGCGGACCAAGTTCGTCATGACAGCGTCCGACCCGAGTTTTCTAGCGATATCGCGACCGAGCGAGCGAACATAGGTCCCCGTTCCACAGGTCATCTTTAACTCAAAAAACGGATAGTCGAATGCCGTAACCTCGAGCGATTCAATGTGGACTTGGCGAGATGGCATTTCAAATTCTTTTCCGTCGCGGGCGAGTTCATGAGCGCGCTTGCCGCCGATCCAGATGGCAGAGTATTTGGGCGGCAATTGGGCAATGTCTCCCAGGAAGTTTGGAAGTTGCCCGACAAGCTCATCTCTTCCTAAGAGCGGCGCAGACTCCACCGGAATGAGCGGTGTTTCGCAATCGGTCGATTCGCTGGTGACACCCAATTGGAAGGTCCCAATGTACTGTTTGGGCAAAGTATGCACGGCATCGGTCAGACGCACCGCTTGTCCGACCAGCACTAACAGTACGCCGCTTGCCAACGGATCAAGGGTCCCAGCGTGCCCAACTTTTTCCGGGCGCAGCAATCGTTGGACTGCGTTTACGCAATCGCGACTGGTTGGCCCCTTGGGCTTGCGCAAATTCAGAATACCGAACATGGGGGGGCTGCGTGGAGTTTGCGGATTGTGTTGTCGATGGTAGGCTCACAAAATCTTCCCGGCGGTTTTGCTACCTTTTTGCCGAAGATATGAGGTGGAGCATTGTAACCATCATAGCCTTCAAGAGTAGCAAGTAATGGAAATTCAGCGGTCGGTACGATGGGATATCGCTTCGGTGGTCATGTTTGCGGCATCGGCCTTGCTTTGGTTGTCGTTGTTGACACACGATGCGTCGGACAATCTCGGTGAGATGCCAAGTGCGATTGCGGCGGTGTATCGACCGATGCCACCGGCGTACAAAAATCCTCCCAATGCCAAAATTCAGAATGCTTGCGGGT
>JANODW010000750.1:0-1521 GCA_031412875.1 Pirellula sp.
AGCAGATTGCCTAGTAGATGAACGTGAAAATCAAAGGCAACGACATTGGCATTCCATCGATCTCGGATCGCGGCGAGCTCATCGCCCATCACGCCTAACGTTTCCCCGTTTCCGTGGCAGACGATAAGTGTGCGTTTCGAATCCTTTTTCAATAAGCTCCACACATGGACTTTAGCGCTGCCATTATCGACGAAGGTTTCTTGGGCTCCGAATTGGCCCGCTTGCCAATTGCCATAACCAACCGAAGGGGCTGGAAACAAAAGCATCCTCTCAAAAAGAATCAACACTCCGAGCGCTCCTATATAGAGAAAAATACCGAAGAACGCTCGGTGTTTCCATGATCTCTTCGAACGTCGCGTCCTGAGTTGCTCAGCAACCATGCAAACCTCTAAATCATGTAGGACCAATCCGTGCGTTGCTCGCGTGCAATCGCGCGGTTCGGGCAGTGTTGGCAATGCACATTCCCCAGCAACGAATAACCTTTGATCATGGCCGTTTGCGTACTTGCCCAAATCTCCGATTCTTCTCGAAACACATTCTCTTCACCGACGAGTTGGATAATGCCAACACTCTTTAAGGTCCGTGCCATGGCTTCACGGATACCGGAGATGATTACGACGACTTTGCGTTCATGCATCCGTTCAATGAATTTTTGCAAAACATCCATACATACGGCGTCGGGATTGTTCACCCGTTTCAATCGCATCACAATCACTTTGAGGCTCTCAGGAATGCTCTCGCGAATAGCATCGAGCTGTTTCTCAAGCTCGGGCGCGCATCCAAAGAACATTTCTCCCTCGACGTTGTAGACCCGCATATAGGAACAAGCGACATCGGTCGACACAACTTCGCGAATAACGCGATCGCTCGTGACCGTCAGCTCGTTCAGTTTGATTTTGGCGGCTGCCGGGACATAAAAAGCAAACGAAAGGAATACACCGATCAAGATACAGAACTCGACCGAGATCAAAATGGAGGATAGGGCCGTCGCAATCAGGATCCCACGGTCAAACTTCGTCGCTCGCAGGTAGTACCCTAACGTCTTTAGGTCGTTCATTCGCATTGCCGTTAAAATCAACACGCCGGCCAGTGCCGCTTTGGGAATATACTGAGCAAAAGGAGCCAGCACCAAAATAGTCGCCGCCACACCCAACGCGCTGATGACGCCGGACCATTGTGTCGCGGCGCCCGAAGAATGATTGATGTAGGACCTGGTCAACGATCCAGAACCTGGAAAACATCGAAAGAAACTGCCCGCTAGGTTGGCAAGGCCCTCGCTGAGACACTGCTGATTCATATCCAATTTCTGTCCCGTCTTGGCTGCAATCGATTTGGCCATCGCCATCGCCTCCAACAGCCCCAAGAACGCAATCGCCGCGGCGCTGCTCGACAAATTCCTCGCCAGCTCCCAGTCGATGCTAGGGCGTTCAAAGGAAGGCAAGCTCCTGGGGACGGCCGGTTGCAACAGCACTCCCGATTGTTTGCCGGAGTCCAAAACCACTAGCGTCACCGCCGAAATCG
>JANODW010000751.1:0-4493 GCA_031412875.1 Pirellula sp.
GACCAAGCGCATGGCCGGAATGACAACGCCTTCTTCCCCCAAGCGAGACGAGATAGGTGACATCGATCCTGGGGAAATGCCTCCAACTTCTGCATGATGCGCACGGCACGCTACAAAAAAATCGGGCCGGTCGCCGGTGGAGTTCTGAGCGGGATAAGATTTGTGGTTCAGCAAACTTTGAGAATCGTCCACCGTCGCAAAAACAGGGGTGACAACCGTGATATCGGGCAAGTGCGATCCTCCTTGGTAGGGATCGTTGGTAACGTAGCAGTCGCCTGGCATCATCTCCGGAAAGCGATCGAGCAAGCAGCGGATCGTTTGGCTCATGGCTCCCAAGTGGACAGGCACGTGGGGCGCATTGGCAATCAAATCTCCGTTCGCAGCAAAAACCGCGCAGCTAAAATCGCGTCTATCTTTGACGTTGACGCTGACGGCCGTTTGCTCCAGAACAATCCCCATTTCCTCCGCAATCGCGGCGATACGTTTCGCCAATACCTCGCGTAACACGGGATCAACGCGATCGTCGCGCGTACCCCGGTGCTTCGATTTGTTCGATGGAATAGGGTCGGTGTTACGGACGAGAGACAATGTCAAATCGGAGAGGACTTGAGCGACCCAGTTGCCCGGCACGGAAGTGGTGCTGCCCTGCGAAACGATCAATGCTGGACCAACGACTCGATGTCCCGGCCGCAACGCCTCGCGAAGGAAAACGGGGCGGTCGCCGGGGCGGTGGGGCTGTGCGTCCGCAATCGGCGGCTCAACTCGCTCGATTGCCAGGGTTTGGTTTTTCTCTTTCGACACAAACTCACCTTGCAGGGCAACCGCTTCGATCGCCTTGCTCGGGCACTGGTAACCAAAGCGCTGTTGGTGCAGTGCCGCAAACGCGATAGCCGACTGCTCTGCCAGGTCGGGTTTGCCTTTTGGTCCTTCCGGCAACAAATCGGTGCGGTTCAAAAGATCGAGGGAATGGATGTTGTCGATCGGCACCATGATCGTCCCATCCGTGCCGGCATAGCGTAACTCTAGGTGGAAAGACACGTTGAAGGGATCGTCGTTGAGTCCCTCGTCTTCAAAATCGAGCGTCGCTGTTTCATGCAAACGCGATTGGAGGGTTGCGACTGCGTTGCGGTCGAGACTGGGAAGAGGTTGGTAAATGGGGATTGCGTGCGTGCGTTTGACGGCAGCCAGTCCCATTCCCAACGCGCTGAGCAAGCCGGCTTGAGGAGGATCGATGACATGGTTCATTTCAAGCAATTCGGCTATTTCGCACACATGTTGGCCGGCAGCTCCGCCGAAACCGACGAGTGCATGTTGCCTCGGGTCGGCCCCTTGGGCGATCGAGATGCTGCGAACCGCGGCGGCCATGTGTTCGTTTGCGATTCGCCGGAATCCGTCGATAAGTTGTTCCGAGGTGAACCGTTGGAACTGCGTGCCTGCGTGATCGTTGACTAAAGTCAATACTTCGCCGAGCCGTTGTTTTGCGGCTAGCAGATCGAGTTGGAACGGAAAGGTTTCTTGATCGATCCGATGGGAGAGCAGATTGAGGTCGGTGATCGTTAGTGGCCCGCCTCGGCCATAGCAAGCGGGGCCTGGTTCTGCGCCGGCGCTTTGGGGGCCGACGCGGAGAGTGACCCCGTCGAACCAGCAGACACTTCCACCTCCAGCAGCCACTGTATGGATTGCCAAGGACGGGACCAGCATGCGAACCCCAGCCTTGACCGTCTCCTGTTCCAATTGCAGCTTGCCATCGATCCGGCACACATCGGTACTGGTTCCGCCCATATCGAGACCGATGCAGCGCGGCACATTCATTGCACGCCCCAAGGATTCGATCGCGACAGCCCCTCCGGCGGGTCCCGACAGGACGCTATCCTTTCCTCGATAAAGGTCTCCCGAGACCATTCCACCGCTGCTGGTCATGACGCGCAGTCGCTGCCCTGCCCTCAACTGGAATTGGCTTGAGACGCGTGCTAAATAGTGAGCGATGTTCGGGGTCAAATAAGCGTCGACGAGGGCCGTCTCGGCGCGAAGCACCGCTTTGATTTTTGGGGAAACGCGGCTGCTGATACATACACATGAGAAACCGATCTTGGTTGCAATTTGTTCGACCATCGTCTCGTGCGCCGGGTTGCAATACGCATGCAAGAGACAAACCGCGATCGAGCGGATTCCTGAATCGTAAAGCTGTTGAAGCGAGTGTTCGGCGGCGGCCACGTTGATCGGGACCAGAACCGATCCGTCAGCCGCAAGCCGCTCCTCAATCTCAACGACACAATGGTGTAGAGGCACTCGTTTTCGCACGTTCAAGGCAAAGAGATCTGGCCGTTCTTGATAGCCGATGCGAACCAAATCGGCGAACCCTTTTGTCGTAACAAAAGCGCATACTTCCCCGGTTCGTGTTAGCAACGCGTTGGTCCCGCGAGTCGTTCCAAGACGCACTTCGAGGGGAGGCAAAGGGTCGGACAAGTTGCTGCCAAGAAGCCAACGGGCCGCCAGCACGGGCGCTTCGAGACCTGAAACAAACTCGAATCGCCATGGTTCAGCAAAATGCTCTCCGTCCGCGATGCGTTTGGAAGCGGCCGCGAAAGGGACATCCAATTCCACCGCGCCTGTCGCATTGTCAAACCCGTTGCAGCGGCAAATTTCGGTGTCGTTTCCATGCGCGTCTAACAAGTGGACTTCGGCGCCGATCCAGAATCCAGCGGGGTCCGCTCGCCGCGAGGAGTCGACAAAAGAAGTTGGCGATAACCATCTTTCTGCAGTGCCCTTGACCTTCCCACTGCTCAAAAATTTGACGTACCTTCTCTGGCCATCGGGACTGACCAAAAAGCAGTCGGTGAATGTGCCTCCCACATCGCACCAGATTTGATCGCACTTCGAAATCACAAGTAATCGTTCCAAAGGGAGAAAAGGGCGTCAATGCTCATGCGAAGATCGAGGCGACCGCAACTGGCTTATGCACCCTTGCCATATGTCGCTTCCGTGTGACAAGTATACCGTAAGTAGGCAGTCGCTTTTAGTGCAAGCACTCGCTATCATTTTTCGCGTGGATTGTCAGGAGACCGAACGCCCAATGGTATTTGTTTTCGTGGCGGAGGTCGCGAGATTTCCGTTGCAATGGTGGGGATCGCAGAGGTTTTTTGCAGGTCCCGACCGGACGGCTTGCGCCGTTCCGCTAAAGTGAACTTGTGTTTTGGTCCAAAAAAGCAACTTGGAATACGAATGATCATGAAATCAACGAACCGTCTTTGTGCCTCTCTGTTGGCCTGTATCTGGTTGCTTCATCCCGTGACGCAACTCGACCTGCATGCGCAAGAAGCCGAAGGGCAGAATTCGATGGCCAAAGCACGGGTGAAGCCGCAAGAGTTGACCAAGAAGATCGGCTCAGCCGTCGCTTGGGAAACCGACTATGCTACCGCGCTGGAAAAATCCAATGCCACCGGCAAGCCAATTTTTTGGTATGTCCCCTCGGTGCCCGGCACCTTTATGGATCGAAAAGAAGAAGTTAACCGGTATATGCTGGCGGGTCCGTTCAGTTGGCCATCCATTGTGCAGTTGATCAATCAAAACTGTATTCCACTGAAAGCCGTTCCGAAAACCGCGCTGGCAAAGCAATTCCATATTCGCGTCTACGATTTCATCGAGCCGGGATTTTTGGTTGTTCAGCCAAATGAAGAGGTGCTGCTGCTCGCCAATCGAATGACCACGTTGCATCCGCAATGGATATTCAAGGTTCTTGCGAAGGCCCTCAACGTTTCATCGCGATGGGAAGACTATTCTGGAAACAAAAGCAGCTTAGAAATGGATGCGTGGAAAAAAGTCATTGCGTCGAATTGGCAATTGGACGCCAACCAACTCGCGGACATGCTGAAGAGCCCGTCGATGGAAATCAAGCTCTTGGCCGGAATGGTCGCCTTTCGCATGGGACGGCATGATGAAGCGAGGAGCATATGGCAAGAGTCGTCCGCCTCGCATCCCGACCATCCGCTCGCATGGAAGGCAGCAGCCGAGGCCCAGAATGCCGGTCCGTTTTGCCGAGGCTTTGAAGTGTTCGACGCTTTGCCGGATTCCGCGATATCCGCCATCGATCTCAAAAACGTCACCAGCGCCGCCCTTCCCAACACGTTTAGCGAGGACGAGCTTTGGAAACGGAGCGTGAATTATCTGCTATCGATGCAGGATGCAAACGGAGGGTTCTTCGACAGCGACTACGACTTCGGCGGCGCCGATAGTTTGCCCAACGTCTATACAGCTGTCACATCCCTGGTCGGATTAGCATTGATGGAAGCGGAGCGCCAAGCAACAAACGTAGGCGAGAAGAAGCGATTGCGGGCCAGCATTGATCGCATCGTGTCGTTTGTTTCCAACGATGCCCATTTAAACTTCGTCGATCGCGATGAGATTCTGTGGGGACAAGCGTATAGGATCCGATTGTTAGACGCGAGCCACAGTCAATATGCCGACCCAAAAGTCTCTGATGCGCTGCAAAAAGC
>JANODW010000752.1:0-4149 GCA_031412875.1 Pirellula sp.
CAGCTCCTCGATCCATACTCGAATATCGTTGTCGTATTCGCTAGCGAGATCGCTTAACACGAGCTGTCGATGGAACGAAGCTGCACCTTCTTGAAGCAGCTCGGCCGCTTCGGCGCTAGGGAAACGTCGGGAAGGGTCGGGCGAGATCAGCCCGCGACAAAAATTCATGAGCAGGGGATTGCAAGAAACTTCCTGGGGAAAGATTTCATGCAGCCTGTGCGGCAAGGAACGTTTCTGTTCCAAAAGTTCTCGCAAGGATTCGGTATCGGAAAAGCAAGGTTGGCCCGATAGGAGTTCGACTAGCACATATCCGAGCGATGCAAGGTCACTTCGGGGAGAAACAGGAGCGTTCTCAAGAACTTCGGGGGCAGCGTAGGCAGGGGTACAAGTAAAGACTTGCGGTTGCTTTCCCATTTCAAATGCAGAGCCGATATCGATCAGTTTCGCGTGACCGGTCCGTTTGATCATGATATTGGACGTTTTGATATCGCCGTGAACAATGTTCTCCCGATGCATTGCAGCCAACGCCGCCAAGCAGTCTCGAACAATGGCGACCGCAACTCCCGCTTTGAATCTCGCTTGCGCAGGCCCCGCCGTCACGATCACATTGTTGATGTAATCCCATCTCCGTTGCGTCAATCGTCCGCGAATCTTCGACATTCGCTCTAACCGAAGCAGGTCTCGCAAATCGTAGCCGTCGATCCATTCCATGATCAAGATACGGATACGATTGCGGTCGATGAAGTCATGAACGCTGAGCACCCCTTCGTGCTGGATCCTGGCGACCGACGAAGCGACTTGGCCAATTCTCGCCATGGCGTCGTCGTATCCGGCTTGGCTTCCGAAACGCTCTGGCGAAAATACTTTCATGGCGACCGGGAGTGTGAATCCATCGGCCCCTTGCCTGGACGAGAGGAAAACAATCCCTTGCCCTCCACTTCCTAAGATGCGATCCAGTTTATGATACGTTACCCAGTGAAGTTTTCGATCGTCGAGCAACCCTTGGTAGCGCACCATCAATTCTGGGTCGGAAACCCTCCCCGCATCTCCACCGAGAGTCCGCGTTCGAAAATCACCTGCAAAAGTTGTCGAGTGCATGAATTCATCCGTGAGAGGGAATAAGGACACGTCTATCGTGATGAAATTTGCTGCGATGCACAAGTCTAAGCCCAGACAAATCTTCCTGACAGCTTCATTTTGCTGGATCTTCATCACCGTACCGATTGCAAGGTTCCATCACCCGGCTGCATTCGCAAAGGATTCAATTGCCCTCGGACCAGCGCTCACTTGGGAGCATCCCGACGTTTGTTTCATCGAATCTCTCCTTAAGGCAAAGCTGTTCGATGTCGCGATCGAAACTTGCCGAACGCGTCATACGTGGGCTTCCGCAACGCAACCCGATGCAGCCGCCCAGTGGTCGTTGCTTGAAATGCATGCGGTGGCCGCAAAAAGTGCGGCCGATCCACGCATCATCGACCAGCCCGCATTGGCGGCCAAACTGCTCGCCCCCATCCAGACGATTTTAGATCGCCACTTGGAATCCCCCCGTTTGCTTTGGTTGAAACAGAAACAACTGTGGTGTCGATGGCTCGTTCTGCAACGCTTGCAAGCCGCGTACATTGCGGTTCCTACTCGCGTGGCCATTCGCGATTGGTCGTTGGCCACCATTCGGGAATGCCTCAATGAACTGGAATTGCTCCAGTCAGAGAATCAGAAATCACCGCCCAGAGACAGTAAATCTGGCAAGAGCGGGACGAGCACAACCGAGCAATGGTCCAGCCTTTCCAACGATGCCACATTGTTGCAAACCGACTTGCTGTTGGTGCGCGCTCTCTATTATCCGTCCAAGAGCAAGGAGCGGATCGGTGCGGCAACGGAAATGCTGTCCTCGCTTGAAAAGGCGGAACTGCGCATCGGCGCAGACTGGCCCGGGCGCCCCAATATCGACTTAGCAAGATTCACTGCCTACATCCATTTGGATCGGCCCAAGGACGCTTTGGATGGCGTTGTCGCATTGGACAATCAATTAAACAAGGCGGTTGACGGGAAGCCAAAGCCTACCAACCGATGGCGTCTGAGAATCGCCGCCTTGGCCGCCGAAGCTTGCCGCAATCTCGGGAAGATAGACGATTCCAATCGCTGGCTGGAAGGCGTCGGCGGTTGGACCGCATCGCCTGAAATTGCGATCGAACATTTTGCTAATTTAGTGGTCGTACCCACGGGCCAACCGGCGACCGATTCGCAGATCGCCAACGCGCTCAAAGTGAAAGAGGAGATAGGGTCGCGATTCGGAACCTATTGGCAACAGCGGGCAGAAGCGATTCTCTTGGCAAACCATCCGTCGACCAATACAGCAGCGGCCAATACGGGCGCCGCGTCAGCAAGCGCCGCGTCAACAAGCTCATTGAAAGTCGAGCTTCTCAAGTCCGAAGCGATTCAATTGCTGTCTGCCAAGCGTATCGACGAGGCACTAGAAAAGCTGAGCCAAGCGGAGGTGTCCGCGGTTAATCTCGGCAATGAGGCGCTCGCTATGGAGATGGCATTCAATGCCGCTATCGTGCTTTCCTCCATTGGCCGAAAGGAGGATGCTGAGGGAGAATTTCATCGAGCTGCAATGACTTATAGCCAGCAGCCCAAGGCGCCTGACTATGCAATGATGTCGGTGGTCGGCTTTGCCCAAGCCCTCGCTTTCGATGCCCGGCAAAAACCACTGAGCCCCGAAGAAGAAGCAGCAGAACTCAAGCAGCAGGTTTATCGCGGCCGGCTGATGGACATCGTGAATACATGGCCAGAAAGCGATCAAGCAGGTCAAGCGCTCTTGAAGCTGGATAGGCTGCTGTTGGCCACCGACCAGATTCCCGAACTGATCGCGCTGTGGAGCAAGCGCCTCAGCCAAAACGTTTCGGAAACCAAACGGAAAGCGGAATACGATCAAGCCTTCAGCCGATTGGTGCTGATCTCCGTCGCCACTCAGGATACTTGGTTCGATCGATCGATCTATCCTTCCGCAACGATGAAGAGGATTCGCACAGGGCTAGAGGAATGGAAACCAAAACTTATTCAGAGCAGTGGCTCTACGGACGAAGAAGCCGTTCGCTCGATTTTGACTGCGTTTCCAGAAGCAAGCCGTTGGCCTGACACCCATACGAATGTACGGGGTAGCAGAGTAAAGAGTGCTCTGTCGTCTGCTGCGGCCGCATTCCTTTATCCTTTTGTTTCTTCGACCCAAATGGTCGATTGGGAGTCCGAGTCTTCGGCTCTGGAAAGTGCAAAGCTGGATAAGATAACGTGCCTATCCTTGCAATGGTGTGCAGCCGAGTTGATGTTCGAGCGGCTGATCGAAAAGGGTTCCACAGGCAAATCGATTCAGCCCTCGGACATCGAAAATCTTAAAAACTCCATGCGCCGGCTCGGCGAATGGCGATCGCAAAGTGCAGGGGCCATCGGTCTGCTTCAATTGCAACAGTTGGATCGGTCGATTCGGCTATACGCGGCTGCAATTCAATGCTGGACGGGGGACGAAGCCAAGGGGTTAGCCACGATTGAGGCCGCGATCTCAGCAGAACCGAAAGTTCCTTGGTGGCTATATCGGTCGGCAAGATTGTTTCAAACGTTGCCGAACCAGCGTGTCCGATCCGTAAAGCAATTTCGTCAATTGGCCAAAGGGTTTCCAGACGGCGAGGAGGCATGGCTGGAAGCCAGAGCCCGGACAGCCCAGACGATGCGGCTCATGGGGGACTCCGCAGAGGCTAAGAAGCTCGCAGAGGTAGTATTCGCCGCTTACCCGTCGGCCGAAGCCGTTTGGAAATCCCGCTTCGAGCGCTAAGGGTGGGAGCTCGCGAACACTCCGAACACTCCGAGCCCTCCGACGATCGGAATAAATTTGCATGGCTGAGCTATCAAGGGAATTCGTGGATCTGCTACAATCACAGGGGTCGACGTACCAATTCATTTCATTTGGCCTCGAGGAAAAGGAGACAAACATGGGAAAAGGTAACAACAGTCAAAAGAATGACAAAAAGGGTATGAAACCCAAGCAAGACAAGAAAAAGGGAACGCCCAAACCCGAAGCTAAGAAGTAGCGACATTTGGGAACCGAAGAGCCCGTTCTGACAGGACTATCCTGATTCGGGCCAATCTATTCTTTGG
>JANODW010000753.1:0-11090 GCA_031412875.1 Pirellula sp.
GGATTGTACCGGACTTGCTGGCGACCTACCGCGCGACCAAGAACCCCTTGGTGACCAAGCAATACGAAAAGTATATGCAGACCAGCGCTTGCAGCGAGTGCAACGGGACTCGACTCAATCCGCAAGCCAGGTCCGTCCGCCTAAAGTCAGAATCGCCCAAGTTCAAAGAGAACCCTTGGCTTGCGATCGGCGACTGCTCTCGACTGCCGCTCGATCAGTGCGCTGAGTTTTTTGGCAACCTCGATTTGACTCCGCTGCAATTAAAAATCGGAGGGGAGGCGATCAAGGAGATTCGAGCCCGGTTGCAGTTCTTGCTGGATGTCGGGCTCGCTTATTTGTCGTTGGAGAGGACGGCGCCGACGCTTTCCGGAGGGGAGTCCCAACGGATTCGATTGGCCAGTCAAATAGGTGCTGGACTCGTGGGCGTTTTGTATGTGCTGGATGAGCCCTCCATCGGCTTGCACCCGCGCGACAACGATCGGCTGCTTGGATCTCTGGAGCGGTTGCGCGACTTGGGAAACACACTCATCGTGGTCGAACACGACGAAGACACCATGCGGGCGGCCGATACGATCGTCGATTTTGGGCCCGGACCTGGAGTGCGCGGTGGAGAGCTGCTGACGGCTGGTTCGATCGAAGAGATCGCGGCCAATCCCAACAGCATTACGGGTGGGTTTCTCAATGGGACTCGGCGCGTCCACCGCCCTTCCGAGCGCCGAAAGGGAAACGGCAACGCGATCAAAGTCGTGGGCGCTCGACATAACAATCTAAAGAACATTGACGTCTCGATTCCGCTGGGTTGTTTCGTGGCGGTCACGGGGGTCAGCGGTAGCGGCAAGAGTTCACTCATCACGGACATCCTATCGCCGGCTCTGCGAAACGCTCTGCAGCGAGCTGAGGACACGCCCGGTCCGCATGACGGGATCGAAGGATTGGAGCATCTCGACAAAATCATCGATATCGACCAAAGCCCCATCGGTCGCACACCCCGCAGCAACCCCGCCACGTACGTTAAACTATTCGACAATATTCGAGATCTATTTGCGGAACTTCCGGAGTCCAAACGACGTGGCTTCACGCCGGGCACCTTTAGCTTTAACACGGCGTTGGGCAGGTGTTCGGCATGCGATGGGCACGGTGCGAATCGCCTCGACATGGAGTTCCTCGCAGATCTCTGGGTCCCTTGTGCCATTTGCGAAGGCAAGCGCTACAACCGACCCACCTTGCAAGTCGAGTTCAAGGGGAAGTCGATCGCCGATTGCCTGGACCTGGACGTGCAACAAGCCTTAGAGCATTTTTCGGCATTCCCCAAAATCTACGAAAAGTTGCAAACCCTACACGATGTTGGGCTCGACTACCTCAAGTTAGGGCAGCCATCTCCGACCCTTTCCGGCGGCGAAGCGCAGCGCATCAAGTTGTCTCGCGAGCTGAGCCGTCGCGCTACCGGCCGCACCCTGTATGTCCTGGACGAGCCCACGACCGGGCTCCATTTTTACGATATCGATTTGCTTTTAAAAGTATTGCAAAGCCTCGTGGACCTGGGCAACTCGGTCATCGTGATCGAACACAACCTCGATCTCATCCAAGCCGCCGATTGGGTCATTGACATGGGTCCCGAAGGAGGAATGGGTGGTGGTCAGATCCTCTGCCAGGGAACACCCGAAGAAGTTGCCAAGGATAAGAAATCGTTCACCGGCGCCGCGCTGAAAAAGTACTTTGTATCGCACCCCAAAGCCAACGCAAACCCGTCGAAATCCAAAACAGCCACCCCGTCAGCAGCCAAAGGGAGCAAGGCAAGAAAGTCCAGCACCAAAAGCCTTGCCCTGGAAGATATTCAAGTCATCGGTGCGCAGCAGCACAATTTGAAAAGCATCGACCTGAAACTCCCTCGCAATCAAATGACTGTCTTTTGCGGGCAGAGCGGCAGCGGCAAGACATCCATGGCGATGGACACGATCTATGCCGAGGGGCAGCGCCGTTTCGTTGAGAGTTTGAGCCCATACGTTCGCCAGTTTGTGGGACAAATGCCCAAGCCGCTGGTGGAGCGAGTCGATGGACTAAGCCCTTCGGTGGCGATCGAACAACGCAACCTGTCGCACACGCCGCGAAGCACTGTTGGTACCGTGACCGAAGTCTACGATTACTTCCGTGTGCTGTTTGCGAGATTGGGGCAGATGCATTGCATCCGTTGCGATCGGCCAGTCAGCACCCAGACCAGCGACCAAATCGTCGATCGCATCATGGAGCTTGGAGGGAAAAAAGGAGCGCGTGCGCTGCTGCTGGCTCCGATCGTTCCGCATTCCAACCAAACGCCCGAGCAATTCTTTGCCGATTTGCAACAAGAGGGATTTGTACGCATCCGCATCAACGGCCAAACCCATGACATCCATCTCATGCCGTCGTTGCAAAAAAAGAGTCGCCATGAATTGCAACTGGTCGTGGATCGGATCGCATTGGATAGCAGCGATCGCAAGCGGTTGAGCGATAGCGTCGCCACCGCGTTGACCATGGGCAATGGAGTTGTCCAAATCGCCATCGTCGACGAGGAAAGATCCGAGCCGCATTGGGATATGCATACCTTCTCTTTGCAATTGGCCTGTGCTCCGTGCGGCCTTTCCTTTCAACCGTTGACGCCGCATAGCTTTTCATTCAATACCGCGGTGGGTTGGTGTCCAAGCTGCAACGGCCTGGGGACTCAAACCGGCACCAACCCGGCGGCATCGGTCGATGAAACGCGATCGCTTGAACAAGGTGCTTTGCTGCTTTGGCCGTCTCTCAACAATCCACTCGCAGTGGGAATGCTCCATGCCTTGAGCCGCGAGACTGGCATTCCACTCGATCGGCCGGTTTCCGAATTGTCTGTAGGCCAGCGCTCCATCCTCTACCATGGGTTACGCGATCGCGAAATCGACGTCTTTCAATCCGAGATAGGCAGCGAGGCGAATTCTGGCAAGAAGCTCGATCGCAACGTTGTCATGACGTTTGTTTATCGAGGGGTTTTTCCGGCGTTGGAGTTAGCCTCCCATTCGAACGTAGGATTGCGGATGCGGCTCTCGCGGTTTCTCGCAGAGGTACCGTGCACTGCTTGCGGCGGCGCTCGAGTGCGACCCGAAGCGGCCCATTCGCGATTCCGATCCTTTACGGTGGGGCAAATCGGTCAGATGCCGATCGGCGAGTTGTTGGCGGAAGCCAAAACGTGGGGGTTGGATAAGCGTGAGAAGAAAATCGCGGGTGAGCTGCATCGCGAGATCGTCCAACGTTTGCAATTTTTATGCGATGTGGGTTTGGAATACCTTACCTTGGATCGAGGGGCCAATACGCTTTCCGGTGGAGAAGCACAGAGAATCCGGTTGGCAAGCCAACTCGGGAGCGGACTGTGCGGAGTCCTGTACGTCCTGGATGAACCGACCATCGGTTTGCACCCTCGCGACAACGATCGCCTTATCAGCGCGATGCACCGTTTGCGAGATTTGGGCAACACGCTGCTCGTGGTCGAACACGATCGCGATGTGATAGCCAACAGCGATCAACTGTGCGACTTCGGGCCCGGATCGGGACCTCTCGGGGGAACCGTCGTCGCTCAAGGAACACCCAAGCAAATCATGAAGCAAGCGGGGTCGATCACCGGTCCGTTCTTGAGCGGCAAGAGAGAAATCGAAAGACCGAGCAAACGCCGCATTGCTGTACCGCCCGATGCGCCGTCCTCGCTGAGCGACTGGACCTCGCTGGTCGAACCTCCCAAGGGTTGGTTGACCATCGAAGGAGCGCGAGCCAATACCCTGCGCAATATCAACGTGAGCATACCGCTGGGTTGCTTTACCACCGTGACGGGGCCCAGCGGTAGCGGCAAAAGCAGTCTGATCAACAATATCCTCTACCCGTCTTTAGCCCGAACACTGCACCGAGCGGACCTGCAACCCGGACTGCACGATTCCATCGTCGGGACAAAGAACATCAACAAAGTTTTGCGAGTCGATCAATCGCCGCTCGGCAATTCTCCCTCGAGCAATCCCGCCACTTACACCGGTGTGTTTGAGCTGATTCGGCAACTGTTCGCTAAAATGCCTGAAGCCAAGGTGAGAGGAATGCATGCGGGCAACTTTAGCTTTAACGTAGCCGGCGGTCGTTGCGAGAAATGCGAAGGCAACGGACAGATCCGGATCCAAATGCATTTCCTGCCTGACGTTTGGATCCAGTGCGACGCTTGTCAGGGCAATCGCTACTCCCTAGAAGTCCTAATGGTAAAATACCGAGGCAAGTCGATCAGCGATTTTCTCACCATGTCGATCGGCGAAGCCCGCGATTTGACGAGTGAATTGCCGAAGATTCATACTATGCTCAACACGCTATGCGAAGTTGGACTCGACTACTTGGCCTTGGGACAAAGCGCTCCAACCCTTAGCGGAGGCGAGGCGCAACGGGTGAAACTGGCCGCCGAGCTTTGCCGTCCCGCGACCGGAGATACCTTGTACCTGCTCGACGAGCCGACCACGGGTTTGCATTTCGAGGACATCCGCAAACTGATGCAGGTGCTCAATGCGCTTGTGGACAACGGCAATAGCGTGGTCGTCATCGAGCACAATCTCGATGTGATCAAATGCGCGGACTGGGTGATCGACATGGGACCCGAGGCGGGCAAACAGGGTGGTAATGTCGTCTTTGCAGGACCGGTTGATTCGCTGGTCCGGTACGCGACCCAAGTAAGCTACCCGATTCCTGTTTCGAAATCCGCACCCAAAGCGGCTGCAAAAAAGGGCACAAAGAAAACACCCGCTTCGTTGTTACTGGTGGCGGAAGCGAATACGGCGCCGGTGCGACTGCGTTCCTACACCGGGGAAGCGCTCGCGTCGGTCCTCCAACCGTAGTTTGGGACCATTGTCCCGAACTAAAGAATACCGGACTAAAGCATACCGGACGGGACAAAGGTCCCATCCTACGGGCGGGTGGTTGTGTCGCGGGGTTATTGGCTTTTTTATTTGCTGGCTTGCAGGAATCTGTTTTGGCAATCATACTTTCGAGTATGAACCTCCGTCGCAACCCCAATTCGTTTTATTACTTTACCTAGCCCCAGTCGGGCCGACGGAGTTTTGCTGTTCGCTGAGCGAATTGACATCAATAAACTTCCAACCTCAAGGCCAAATGCCTTGAGGTTTTTTTTTGCTTAGAACGACAAGTCGTTCACATTCCCCGGAGCTATCCAAAAATGATCGTTGTGATGGAGAAGTCGTCGTCAGACCAACAAATTGATCGTATTGCGAACCGCATTAGCGAGTTGGGCTTAAAATCCCATGTCATCCGAGGGACCGAGCGAACGGTTATCGCGGCCGTGGGAGATGATCGCAAAATCAAGATCGAGTCGTTTGAAAGCTATCCGGGCGTTGCCGAAGTGTTACCGATCTTGGCACCTTACAAGATGGCATCGCGCGAGGTGCGTCCGGACCTATCGCAAATTCAGGTGCTGAATTTCCGGGCGGGCAACGGAGCGGTCGGAGTGATGGGTGGCCCGTGTTCGGTGGAAAGTGAGGAGCAAATTGTTTCTAGCGCGAGGGCGGTTCGCGATGCGGGCGGGACCGCGTTGCGAGGTGGGGCGTTCAAGCCGCGAACGAGTCCTTATGCATTTCAGGGGATGAAAGAAGATGGTCTGAAGCTCTTGGCGTTGGCGCGTCAAGAGACCGGACTGGCGATTGTCACCGAAGTGATGAGCCCGGAAGATGTGGATTTGGTTGCCAAATATGCAGACATCCTGCAAATCGGCGCTCGCAATATGCAAAACTACCGGCTCCTCGAGGCGGTTGGTCGCTCGGGCCGAGCCGTTTTGCTAAAACGTGGTCCGAGTGCGACGATCGAAGAGTGGTTGTTGGCCGCCGAGTATATTCTCAACGAAGGGAATCCGAACGTGATGCTATGCGAGCGTGGGATCCGCACCTTTGAATCGCACACCCGGTTTACATTGCCTCTGGCGACGGTCCCTTATCTTCACCGCAAAACGCACTTACCGGTCATCGTGGACCCGAGCCACGGCACAGGCCACTCCTACTTGGTAACCGACATGGCGGCAGCCAGCATTGCGGCGGGTGCCGATGGATTGATCGTAGAGATGCATCCGAATCCGGAGAAGGCGCTGAGCGATGGATACCAATCTTTGGACTTTGCGCAATTCGATACCATGATGAAAAAGTGCAAGGTCATCGCGGATGCGTTAGGCAAGCAATTCGGTTAGTAGAACCGCTTCGCAGTTCGAGACATCGCAGCCTTTGTATGTGTTTCGTAAGCGGTAGGGCGCGAGCCCTCCGGTCAGGACCTGTAAAGAAACATGGCGATCTCAGCCATAATACCGGATCTCGGGCGACCTCCGCTACGAAAGGGGTTGGCATTTGGCTTGCGACGTTCCGCTACGAACGGCGACCTTTGCCCTACGAGCCTGTTGGCTTGTTTTCTTGCCTAATTTTGATGCGTGCGAAATGGCTTGGAAGCACGGTTTTCGCTGGGATTTGCATGGTTCCATTGCCCAGTGGGACCCCGATGCGGTTTGCGAGTCGGCCAACTTGGTTTACCATTTCCTTTTTGCAAAATTCAGAAACTCGTAGGAATGTATTTTTCATGGAGAAAACCAGGGTTGCCATCGTTGGCATGGGCACCGTGGGGACGGGAGTTGCCAGATTGTTGCTCGATCATGGCGATCGGCTTGCCCGCCATGCGGGTCGCATTCTCTGGCTTGAGAAAGCGACCGTTCGCGATCTGAACAAGGACCGCAACATCGATTTGCCCGAGGGCATTCTCACGGACGATCTTTCCTCGATCCTCAACGATCGGGAGATCGAGGTGGTTGCTCATTTGGTGGGGGGCTTAGAGCCTGCTCGAACGATCATGCTCAAGTTGTTGGAGGCGGGCAAGGATGTCGTGACGGCCAACAAAGCGCTGTTGGCTGAGCATGGCGAAGAACTGTTCGACCGCGCTCGAGCGTTGGGTCGGACCATCGCGTTTGAAGCCAGCGTTGGGGGAGGGATCCCAATCATTGCTAATATCAGCCAGTGCTTTTCGGCCAACCAAATACTATCGTTGCGAGGCATACTCAACGGGACCAGCAACTACATCATCTCGCAGATGGATGAACAAGGGGCGGACTACGCAGTCGCTTTGAAATTAGCGCAAGAGCTGGGGTACGCGGAAGCAGATCCCACGATGGACGTGGACGGAAGCGATGCCGCGCAAAAGCTCGCGATTCTTGCGCACCTTGCATTCGGAGTGCGCGTTCGATGGCGTGATATCTATCGATGCGGTTTGGAAGCGTTCCATTTGGCCGATTTGAAATACGCATCCGAACTCGGATATCGCATCAAGTTGATTGCGACTGCGGAACTCCGTTCGGATGGACTCGAGTTGCACGTCTCGCCAACCTTGATCCGCAAAGGCAGACCACTCGCCGAAGTCCGCGGTGCTTACAATGCGGTGACGGTGGTCGGCGATGCCGTGGGCGATATGTTTTTTCACGGCAAGGGAGCGGGGCAAATGCCGACCGCTTCGGCTGTTGTGGCCGACATGATCGATACTGCGTCCGGGCGAACCGACATCACCTTTCGACGGCTGGAGCTGTGGTCCGACCGCGAATCCAAGATCGGTTTGCTCCCCTACGCGCAGACGACGGGACGCTATTACATGCGGTTCTTGGTTGCCGATGAACCCGGGGTTCTCAGCCAAATCACAGGCATCTTGGGCAAGCACATGATTTCGATCGCATCGATCATCCAGCATGAACCCACCAGCGAGCAGCAACCACGCAAAGTACCTCTGGTCATCATGACGCACGAAGCGTCTGAGAAGGCTGCGGCTGCGGCCAACAGCGAGATTCGAAAGCTACCGAGCGTCAGCAATGAATGTGTCAAACTGCGTGTCACCGAAGGTGGCAAGTAGCGAATTTGCGACCAGAACCAATCCGTAACAGACTACTCTCCGAAAGTCGCTAAGCAATGAAATGGGTCATCATCATACCGGATGGATGTTCCGATTATCCCGTTGAGTCGTTGGGTGGCAAGACGCCGCTTCAACATGCCCGAATCCCTGCCATGGATGAAATTGCCAAGCTTGGTTTGGTCGGACAAAGCGACAATGTGCCTCTGCATTTTCCAGCGGGTAGCGAAGTCGCCAACATGTCGCTCCTGGGCTACGATCCGAATGTCTACTTCACCGGCAGAGCGCCCATCGAAGCGGCCGCGCAAGGGTTGGTGCTGGGACCTCACGATTGGGCAGTGCGATGCAATCTCGTCACCATCGAAAATCAAATCATGGTCGACTTCACTGCAGGCCACGTATCGACCGCGGAAGCGACGGAATTGCTGCGATTCGCGCAGCAAGAACTCGGCAACGCTACATTGGAGTTTGTGCCAGGGGTAAGCTATCGCAACTTGCTCATTTATCGAGGCAAGCCCGGCGATCCTCCGCCGTTTTCGATCGACACCCGTACGTCGGCCCCTCACGACTTGACCGATGGCACGGTGATCGATGATTTCCCAAAGGGGCCCGGCTGCGACCTGCTGTGCCAATTGATGGAGAAGAGCCAAGCGATCTTCGCGGACCACCCCATCAACTTAGCGCGGGTCGCAAATGGAAAGCGTCCTGTGACGAATCTTTGGCTTTGGGGTTTAGGCAAGACGCCGCAACTGGAGTCGTTTCATTCGCGATTCCAGCTTCGTGGAGCGATGATCACGGCCGTCGATTTGCTTCGAGGATTGGCCGCATTGATCGGATGGGATCGGATCGAGGTCGAGGGGGCGACGGGATATTTGGACACCAATTACGCGGGCAAAGGGGCCGCCGCCATCGAGGCGCTCAAGACGTACGATGTCGTTTGCGTGCATATCGAAGCAACCGACGAAGCTAGCCATGAAGGTAGGGCGGATGAGAAGGTAAAGGCTTTAGAAGCCATCGATAAACACATTGTTGGACCCGTGCATGAAGCGCTCAAGAAGCATGGAAACTATCGCATCTTGGTGATGCCGGACCATTCGACACCTGTCAGTACGAAGAAGCATTCTCATGGTTGGGTCCCGTTTGCGGCTTGCGGTGACGGGATCACTCAAGACCACAGCCTTGCATACGATGAAGTGTCCGCTTCGGAATCCGGATTGTCGTTTCCTTGCGGCTGGGATCTGATTCCCAAGCTCATGCGGGGCGATTTGATTTAGCGTTTACGATAGAGGTTACAAGAACCTGTTAGGGAATAGAAATGCCATTGATTGTTCAGAAGTTTGGTGGGACGAGCGTTGCGACACCAGAAAAGATCCAGGCGGCAGCTCGCAAAGCGATTCGCGCCCAGCAAGAGGGTAACCAGGTCGTGGTGGTGGTCAGTGCGATGGGGCACAATACCGACCATCTGATCGATTTAGCGAAAGAAGTAAACGAGGAGCCACCTGCGCGCGAGATGGACATGTTGCTCAGTACTGGGGAGCAAGTCAGCGTGGCGTTGATGGCGATGGCTGTCCACCGCTTCGGACACAAAGCAGTTTCCTTGACCGGTGCCCAGATGGGGATTCGGACCGACAATTCGTTTACCAAAGCCAGGATCAAGACGATCTCCACAGAACGCATCCGACGCTTGCTCGACGCTGGGAACATCGTGATCGCAGCGGGGTTTCAAGGAGTCGATGACGATCTGAATATCACGACGCTCGGTCGCGGAGGCAGCGACACAACCGCTGTGTCGCTCGCGGCGGTTCTGCGGGCGGATGCTTGCGAAATTTATACGGACGTCGACGGTGTCTATACCACCGACCCCAGGCTGTTGCCAGAAGCCAGGCAAATGGGGCAGATCAGTTATGACGAGATGCTGGAATTGGCGAGTCTCGGCGCGGGGGTGATGCACAATCGTTCGATTGAGTTTGCGAAAAAATTCGATGTCCCCATTCGGGTCCGAAGCAGTTTTTCGGACGCCCCCGGTTCCATGATTGTGTCGGAACCGGAATCCGTTTCGGTGCCCGTCTGCGGGGCAGCCCTTACCAAAGACGAAGCTCGCATCACCATCCTCGGAGTTCCAGACAAACCGGGGACCAGCTTTGAAATTTTTAAGCGATTGGCCGATCGCAAGGTAACGGTCGACATGATCGTTCAAAATATCGGCCAAGGTGACTTGGCGGACATTTCGTTTACGGTTCCCAATACCGAGTTAAAGGATGCATTGAAAGCGGTCAACGAAGCGGCCAAAGTGGTGGGAGCCACCAGCGTCACCTACGACGATGCCGTCGCTAAAATCTCCGTTGTGGGGCTCGGCATGGCCGCGCAAACGGGCGTGGCTCAAAAGATGTTCGAATCGCTGGCCGATGCTGGCATCAATATTCAAATGATCACGACCAGCGAGATCAAGATCAGCGTCTTGGTGCAGCGATCCGAAGCCACTGCGGCGTTGCGAGCGGTTCACCAAGCGTTCTCGTTGCATCTCAAGCCCGCCGACGCCAACCATTGGCAGATTGGGCAGAAGAACACGAGCGATCTGAGCGTCAATGAGATTATCGAACGGCTGCGCAATTCCAACATGGAGCAATTGACTCTGCTCGACATCTCGATGGTGGGCGATCAAGCGCGAGTCACGTTGTCGGGTGTTCCCGACACGCCGGGTCTTGCTCAGAAAGTCTTCAAGCGAGTTGCCGAAGCGGGTGTCTTTGTCGACATGATCGTTCAAAGCTGTGATGGATACCAAGGGGAAACCAGTTTGAGCTTCACCGTCCCCGAAGAGCAGATGGAGCATTGCATCCGAGTGCTTGAAACCATGGATTACAAGTTCAGAAAGATTAGCGGCTCTACGGAAATTGCAAAGCTTTCGGTCAGCGGGATCGGACTGCGAAGCCACACCAGCGTCGCGATCGCCATGTTTAAGTCGCTAGCGGAGTACGGTATCAATGTACTGATGATCAACACCAGCGAACTTCGCGTCAACGTTGTCATCGATGGCAAGCAAGGGCAACAAGGCCTCGAATGCCTTCAGAAAACGTTTGAAGCTTCGTTGCTTTAGGAATTTGGAGCGAAATGTTTGGGGGGATAGTCGCCTTTCGCTCTGCGAAAGTTGCGGCTGGCTGACGCAACTTTCGCAGAGCGAAAGG
>JANODW010000754.1:0-2442 GCA_031412875.1 Pirellula sp.
CTTAACCGACCCCAAGAATGGAATGTTCCCGCAGCCCAAAGAAATCAAGCTGCGATGCAGTTGCCCCGACTCGGCCGTCCTATGCAAACACCTAGCGGCAGTCATGTATGGAATCGGCAACCGGTTAGACAACGAGCCAGACTTGCTTTTCCTGCTCAGAGGGGTCGACAAGAACGAACTGGTTTCGCAGGCAGCGACAAGCGCTCAATTGAAAGAAACGCTTACCGGAGCAACGCATTCCAAAACCAATAGCTTGATGCTTGCTGGCGATGACCTAGGCTCCCTATTCGGTATCGAACTCCATTCCGCAGACTCCGCAGACTCCGCTGACGTGGCTGAAAATAAGCCGCCGCCCAGTCCCAAGGCAACCGCTAAAAAGAAAAGCAAAGCCAATTCGACCGAACTCGCATCGCTGCCACAGAAGCCCAAAGGAAAAAAGACGAAGGCAAGCGCATCCAAACCGAGCGTAACCGATCCAAAGGCAACCAAAGCAAAGGCAACCAAAGCAAAGGGAACGGATGCCATGGATTCTGAATCGTTGGATTCTGCGACGAAGCTCCCAAAAGGCAAGTTGCAAAAAAAAGCTTACGGCAAAACCGTTCCACTGAAAGAAAAGTTGCCGAAAACAACGGCTTCTACAGGGAAGTCACCAAAAATTGCCTCTCTGAAGAAAACACCCTCAAAAATTACCTCGGCGAAACCCAAACCGTTGCAGACACAGGTATAAACGGCCAACACGCCGACCTTTTAGGCATCGACCAATGAACAAAAAGATGCGCCTAAGTACGTTTTGTTGTCCGTTTTCTTGCTCGTATTTGCATGCAACGAAGCGGGACGCGTACGAGTTGGCCATCCATGCGATCGTAGGACGATTGAGACATGATATACTTTTCTTGGTGAACCCATTCCCTCCCATGTTGTAGAGTAAGGGCTTGTTATGAGAGTCATTCTTGCCTGGTGTATATTTGTTTTTGCTTCGCTTGCGAGCATTTCCGCTCTTCCAGCTAGCAACGCTTTCGGTGACGATTGGCCGTTGGTTCCAATGGTCTCGCGTCAGCCACTCCAAGCGGCCGTCAATCGACTTGCCGAAGCGTTGGCCGGCGCAGGGGCTCCGCTTTCAGATCGGGTTCAAAACGAGCTCAAGGAGTTGGAGCAGGTTAATAGCGACGACGCGGTTGCAAAAGCGGTTCAAAGGATACTTGATCCTCTTTGCTTGGTTGCGATCGATATCAATGCGGAAAGTCGCGTCCATGTGGTTCGAGGTCCTTCGCCGGCGCAACTCGTTGAATCGGGTTGGCAAACCTTTTTAATAAAGGTGGTCAACCAAGCGGGCGTTACGGCGTCGCTGCGATGTTCGAGCCCCCAGTCCTTGCCGATGGTTAAGCAGAGCAATTCCAGTGCGCGACCGAAGTCGGTGATTTCACCTGCGGAGTCGGAACGACGGTGGCTCGACATTGCGAATTTGAATAGCCCGCCGCTCCTTCCGGCCCTCTCTGGTATGCCGCTCGAATATAGGCTGATCCAGCTTTACAGCCGAGACGCTGGGAAACGAGAAGCAACGCTGGCATTCGACGTGGGCCAGGGCACGCAGGACCTTGGTTTTCGTAATGAAGTTCCAATTCTTTTTGACTGCGTCCCTTGTTTTGAAGTCCCCCTTTCCGTCCTCGATTTCGATGGTTCTCCGACTACGTGTTGGATGGTGATTCGAGACGAGATCGGACGCATCTATCCGAATCAATCGCGACGACTAGCACCGGACATGTTCTTTCACAACCAAATTTATCGGACGGATCAGGAACGCATCCGTCTGCCGGCGGGAAAGTATCAAATTCGATGTTCGCGAGGTCCGGAGTACATCCCGCAAGAAATGGAGTACGTTGTCGATAGTCGCGTTCCCTTACCACCTATTGCAGTTCGTCTCCAACGCTGGGTTCATATGGCGGAACTGGGTTGGATATCCGGTGACCATCATGTCCATGCAGCCGGTTGTGCGCATTACGAGAATCCAACCGAAGGGGTCACGCCGGAGGATATGTTCAGGCACATTCTAGGAGAGGACCTCAACGTGGGATGCGTTCTCAGTTGGGGACCTTGTTGGTATCACCAAAAGCAGTTCTTCGAGGGGCAAACCTCTTCCTTGTCCAAGAACAAAACGTTGATGCGATACGATGTGGAGGTAAGTGGATTTCCCTCCTCCCACGCGGGCCATCTATGTTTGTTGAATCTCAAAGAAGACGACTACCCGAACGCCGCAACGATTGAAGATTGGCCGTCCTGGACTTTACCTGTTTTGAAATGGGGGAAAAGTCAAGGTGGAGTTGTCGGCTATAGCCACAGCGGTTGGGGGCTCGCATTGCCTGATTACTTGCCCAATGGCAAACGCGGCTTGACGCCTCAGCAATATGGGGGCGGAGGAAAGGAGACGGTCGGGCGTGCTGCGGA
>JANODW010000755.1:0-4174 GCA_031412875.1 Pirellula sp.
AACCCCAACAAGATCACCATGTAGTTCGTGGTCGTGAGCACAAAGGAAATGTACAGCCGAGCCGGATATTGCGCCTGCGGGTCCAAATACCAACCCGCAAACATGATCGCCACGACGAACACCGCAACCACCACCAAAACCTTCTTGCGAATGGCTTCCTTGAACGCAAGCCTAGCGATCGCGCCCACACGCCGGAACGAGGTCCCCGGAAGATCGACCGCAAACAACTCGCGAATCAATTTGGCGACTTGCAGAAACCCTTCCGTCGGACCGTGTTTGACCAACGCAACGATATAGCCAACGACAAAGCCGAGAACCGCCAGCACCAAAACCAGCAAAAAGCCATACAGCAAGGCTTGCTCGTTAAATAGCCACTCAAAATAGGTCCAAAATTGATCTGGTGATAAACGCATGTTTGATAAAATTGCCTTTCGTCGACCGCAGCGATACTAAGCGATACTAATGGTAAAGATGGAAATTAGTCCTTTGCTAAGCACCACCACCGCGGCGTCCCGGACGCTGATCGCTCTCGCGAACGATATCCAAGAACAGCTCCTCCATCGTCGTCGTCGGATTGTCCATCCGCAGCATCTCGCCGCTGGAACGAGCAATCAACTCCCTGATCTCCTGCTTGGTCTTATCATCCAACCCCTTCGCATGGATCTGTGTTACGTCTTGCACCTTCAACAAGCTATCCACACGCCCCAATTCCTTTAATTCCCCTTGGTGCAAAATCGCCACGCGATCGCAAACGTCCTGAACATCCGCCAACTGGTGCGAACACAACAGAATGGTCTTGCCTTGCTCGCGAAGCCTCAAGATCAAGTCCTTCATTTCGCGTGTCCCGATCGGGTCCAATCCAGTCGTCGGTTCGTCCAACACCAGAAACTCGGGCTCGTTGATCAACGCCTGTGCTAAACCGATCCGGCGGGTCATACCCTTGGAGTACTCCTTGAGCTGCCGGCGACGTGCGCGTTGCAAGCCAACCATTTGGATCAAACTCTCCGTTCGCTCCCGACGCACGCTGGCTGGCATGTCAAACAGACGACCGTAGAAATCCAAGGTCTCTTCTGCATTCAAAAATTTATAGAGGTACGATTCTTCCGGCAGGTAACCAATGCGTTCATTTTTAGCGACGTCGGTCGCGTCCTTGCCGAATACAAACGCCCGCCCCGAAGTCGGGAACAACAGGCCCAGCATCAACTTGATGGTGGTCGATTTTCCGGACCCATTGGGGCCCAGCAATCCAAAAATCTCCCCTCGACGCACTTCTATGTCCAACGACTTCAGTGCATTGACTTTCTTGCGGCCCCAAAAATCTCGATAAATTTTTCCGAGGTTTCGCGTTTCCACAATCACGTTGGTCGGATCCGTTGAGCTCGCGGATGGGGTCGTTGGTGCCGTTGTCGTTGCCATAAATTGATTCGTTTAAGCTAAATGCGGTCGAAAAAACTGCGGTCGCGGAAGAGCAAATTGGAATGGAGCCATAAAAATGTCGCGTTTACTCGGGCGCACCAGCGAATTTCCTGTCTCCACGCGCTGCCCTCTACGCCGAAACCATTCAGTCGGTTCAATGCAATGACCCCTCACTTCCAGGTTTCAAGCTCGCCGTCCCACCCCCCAAAATCCCAATAACTTGCACCCTCGCACCTTCAAGCGAGCACTATAAATCCGAAACAATCGCTCGGCAAGCGACTCAACCCCTCCCACAACCCACTTGTCTGCAAATAAACTATGGCATCGTCAAACGGAATAGCGTTCGAACTGCGATTGCACAGCCGGCCGACATCCACCGCCAAAATCCGTACTTGCTTCACCTCAAAACTAAACCAACCCCTGGAACCGATGGATCGGCTCGACCCAAAATATATCTCAGCGATTCGGTTTTTGTACGAACGCATCAACTACGAAAAAACGATCGATCGCCCCTATGACCAGCGAGCGTATCGGCTGGCGCGCATGGCTTTCCTGCTGGAACAACTCGGAAATCCCCATTTGGCCACACCCGTCATCCATATCGCGGGCACCAAAGGAAAAGGTTCGGTCTCATGGTTGATCGCTGAAACCCTGCGACGCTCGGGGCTTCGTGTCGGTCTCTACACCTCCCCGCATTTGCTCCATCTCGAAGAGCGATTTGTCGTGAACGGACAGCCCGTCTCGCCCTCCGAACTTCACAACCATATCGAAAAGTTGCGAGAAGCCGAATCGGCAACTTCCCGCTCGCCTCATGGACCACCCACCTTTTTCGAAATGACGACCGCCCTGGCTTGGAGCCTCTTCGTAGCCCAAAAAACCGATGTCAATGTCATCGAAGTCGGTCTCGGGGGCAGACTCGACAGCACCAATGTCTGCAACAGCGACCTGGCTATCATCACTTCGATCAGTTACGACCACCAACAACAACTTGGCAACACGATCTCTTTGATCGCTACCGAAAAGGCAGGAATCATCAAGCCCAATGTGCCCGTCATCAGCGGCGCTACCCACCCCGAAGCCCAGACCGTTATCCGGACCCGCTGCCGAGAAACGCAAAGCGAACTCTGGGAACTCGACGTGGATTTCCGCTCGACCCTGCGCACTCTCACTTGCTGGAATCACTCGCCGGACTCCGCCCAAGGCCTTTTGGCCAGCCGCATGGACTTTACACCTACCCATGCGAAACTCCCCCTTTCCGAATTTCAAAACGTCGCCATCCGGATGGCAGGCAAACATCAGTCGGACAATGCCGCGCTGGCCATTGCCGCCTGGAGCCGACTCAACGCAGACGGATGGTCCTTGCCAAAATCGGCCTTGCTCGACGCTCTTGCGCAAACCCAATTGAGTTGCCGAATTGAGCTGGTGGGCTGGGATCCGGTGATCATCCTAGACACTTCTCATAACGTGGCGTCCATCGCCGCCCTCATCGTAGCGCTTGCCGACCACTTTGCACCTGCGAAAAGAACCATCGTTTTTGCCTGCTCGAAAGACAAAGAATACGAAAAAATGCTGGTCCAGCTTCTGAACTTCGCCGACCGATTGATTGTCACGCAATTCCACAATAATCCGCGCTCTGTCCAAGTCGAACACCTCGAAGAAATTGCGAAAGGGATGGAATTGAACGGACGTTCCGTAGAGATTCTCTCCGCCCCATCGAGTAAGATTGCTGTCGAGCACGCTTGTCGCACCGCCGAACCCAACGAACTGATCTGCGTCACTGGTTCCTTTTTCCTCGCTGCTGAGATCCGTCCCCTGTTCGCCGATGGCACATTGGTACTAGACAAAGAAACAACCGACGCATGAACACCCCTACCCACGTCGCTTCCAAAGCCAAAAACAACCTCCTTCGACAACCCGACGGAACTTGGTGCTTTCGACTTGCACGCGATGAATGGAAACATCTAAAACTCACCGACAACGCAGGAAACGAATATTTGGATGTCGTGGTGGTCCCGTTGTTTCCCATCTCGGCGGGAAAGCAATGGGTCTCCATCGTAAGCGCCGACGGTGAAGAACTTGCCTGCTTGGATTCCCTTCAAGGCCTCTCTCCGAGCAACATCAATCTGCTCGAAGAAGAACTATCCCTTCGAGAGTTCGTGCCCATCATCGAAAAGGTCATCCGCGTCTCGGGAATCACCGAACCCTGCGAGTGGTTCGTGGAAACCAACCACGGCCCCACCAGTTTCGTTCTAAAAACCGAAGAAGATGTCCGCCGGGTCTCCCCCAAAGCAGTCAATATTACCGACGCAAACGGAATTCGCTTCCGAGTCGAAGACATGAAAAAATTGGACAAGCGGTCCCGTGCGTTCATCGAATGGTATGTCTAATACGCCACGCAAGCCATGGACACGCGCGGTTGCTTCACTCGTTTTGCTCTGGTCCACCGGCGCAATCTTTCGCATCCTGAGCGTCCATTTCGAATCCGCAACCCTCAGCCACATCGCATCGATGGCTCTGTTCTCGCCATTGATCGCCGTGTGTCTATTGGCCGTCTCCTCTCGAAAGAAATCTCCATTCCAACCGCTGCAATGGACGTTCGCTCTCTTCACCGTTGTCGCTAGCTTCATCGTATGGAATACTGTCATGTTAGGATTCGCAAACAACCCGCTGCAAAACTGGTGGGATACCGTCCTGTCCAATGCGATGCACTGGTTGCTCTTTTTTTTCACGGTAATTCTCTCGTTGCGTGGGCTGCAAC
>JANODW010000756.1:0-11307 GCA_031412875.1 Pirellula sp.
CGGGCCAGCGGAGTCGATTGCACAAAAGGTATTTCGTTGGATGCTGGATACCATCGACTACCAACCCGCCGGCATCGAACCCAAAAAAATCATTTGCTTTAGCCCGCACCCCGATGACGACGTGATCAGCATGGGCGGAACTCTGATTCGTTTGAACGACGACAAACACGATGTGCATGTTGCCTACATGACCAGCGGGAACATCGCAGTCTTTGACCACGACGCGCTCCGGGTCGCCGAACTCGTTGCCGACTACAATCAACTTTTTGAAATCGAACAGAACAAATCCAACTTGCTAGCAGTGCAAGTCCGCGAATCCATCGATAAAAAGAAACCTGGGCAACCGGATCTCGAATCGATTTTGCGAATCAAGGGCTTGATCCGTCGCAGCGAGGCACGGGCCGCAGCCATTGCGATCGGCTGCAAAGCATCCAATCTGCATTATTTAGATTTGCCGTTCTATCGGACCGGTACGATTGCCAAAAAACCTGTTGGCGAAGAAGACATCCAAATCATCGATACGCTGCTATCGACACTTAAGCCGGATCAAATCTACGTGGCTGGCGATTTGGCGGATCCGCACGGTACGCACCGGGTGTGCGCAGAAGCGATCTTTGCTGCCCTATTGCGCAAAACCGCCCGTGGCGAAACACTGCCCGACGTATTGCTCTACCGAGGTGCTTGGCAAGAATACCCGCTGCATGAGATCGAGATTGCGGTCCCGCTCAGTCCAGGGGACTTGTCACTCAAGAGGCAATCGATCTTCATGCACGAAAGTCAAAAGGACAAAGCGCTTTTTCCAGGAAGCGACCCTCGCGAATTTTGGCAACGGGCCGAGGACCGCAATCGAGGTACCGCCGAAGCTTATAATCGCATCGGATTGCCCGAATTCTTTGCGCTCGAAGCGTTCGCGCGTTGGAAAGGCAAAGCGATTTAGCGTCCGGAAGAAAAGACTTGGGCGAGAGGTGTGCGTGCGTTTACCAGTGCCAGCTCGAAGCGTTGTTTGAGGGTTGCTGGGCAATGGGGGAGTTGGCGATTTGTTGCTGTGGAAACGCGTGCGAATGATTTTGGGGGTATGGCTGGGTTCGCTGAGATTTTTTACGGGTCCCAACCGGACGGCTTGCGCCGTTCCGCTAATGTCCTAACCGGAGGGCTTGCGCAGTTCCTATGGCAGGGAGGGGCGTTTGGATGTGGGAGGATCGACGCTTGCGGCTTCTGCGACAAGTCGCGTCATGGTCGCTTCGACGGCCCGCAGCAGCGCTTTGGCTTTATTGACGGTTTCTTGGTATTCGCTGGTTGGATCGCTATCGGCTACCAACCCTGCACCCGCTTGGATGTAGATTTTGCCGTTGCACATGACCATGGTGCGGAGCGTGATGCAGGTGTCCATATTTCCACGATAGTCAAAGTATCCGACAGCACCCGCGTAGGGACCTCGGCGCGTCGGCTCGAGTTCATCGATGATCTCCATTGCGCGGACCTTGGGGGCGCCGCTTACGGTGCCGGCCGGCAAACAGGCTTTGAACGCATCCATCGCATCCATGTCGTCGCGAAGCACTCCGGTGACATTGGACGAGATATGCATCACATGGGAGTAGTGCTCCACCACCATTAGATCGCTAAGGCGGACCGAACCAAATTTTGAAACGCGACCGATATCGTTTCGGCCCAGGTCGACCAGCATGACGTGTTCGGCACGTTCTTTCGGGTCCGCCAAAAGCTCGACCGCAAGCTGTTCGTCCTCGTCCGAGTTTTTGCCTCGTGGACGCGTTCCCGCTAACGGCCGAACCGTCGCAACACGGTCCACGACGCGCGACATTACCTCGGGGCTGCTACCGACCAAGGTGCAGTGGGGCGTACGGACCAAAAACATAAAGGGGCTTGGATTGATGACCCGCAGAGACCGATAAATTTCGAGAGGCTCACAATCGATTTCAATTTCAAATCGTTGGCTCAACACCACTTGAAAAATATCGCCCGCTTGGATGTACTCACGGCATTTGGCAACGGCGGATTCAAATTCCGATTGCGTGAAATTGGACTTAGGAAGGATACTCGGAGCAAGCCCTAGGACAATATCGGCTGCGGGCAAGGCTGGCAATGATTGGCAAAGCCGCGATACGACCGCATCGATTCGATCGACCGCTTGGTCGTAGGCTGCGAGGGCTTCGCTTTCGGTTGATTTGGGGACCAAGTTTAAGACCATCACGGTCTTATTCACATTGTCGAATACCACCAGCAAATCGTAAAAACCAAAATCCAAGTCTGGCAAGTGCCGATCGTCTTTTGGTGCGTTGGGCAGGGATTCTACATAACGGACCACGTCGTATGCCGCGTAACCGATGGCTCCCCCGACGAACGGAGGCAAATCCGGAAGGCTAGCGACGCTGAGACTGCCTAACTTCGATCGCAAAAAAGCCAAAGGATCGTCGACGGTTTGCGTGATGGTTTCACCATTGTGAAACCATTGCACTTCGTTACCAAAGGCAACCACTCGCGATCGAGGCCCAATCGCAATAAAACTGTAGCGTCCAATTTTCTCACCGCCGATGACGCTTTCGAAGAGGCAAGCGGGACTGAATCCATCGTCGAGCAGACGGAAGGCCGAGACCGGAGTTAGGTGATCGCTCAACAGCCGCCGGTAAACGGGCACCAAATCGTAGTCTTGAGAGAGGGCCAAATATTTTTGGAAATTAGGAAATGCACTCATCCTAAGGAGTTAGCTTTCAATCACGCGAGAATCATTGCCCCAACCACATCGCCGGATTGGCTCTGGATGCCTATACTACCAATGAAGTAGTTTAACGCGAAGCTAGCACGCGAGAGAATTCCAAGATGAAATGTCAACACTGTGAAAAACCCGCGACGTTCCACATCACCGAGCTTACCGAGCCGAACGGTCCAAGCGTTTTGCACCTATGCGAGGAGCACGCTAGCACCTTTCTGTCGGCGGGAACGACACCGGCTTCGGCACTCTCGAGCATGTTGTCCAGCCAGCTAAAAATTCAAAGCGCGGCCGACGAACTAACAACTGGAGACAAAAAAACGTGTCCTATTTGCGGGATTTCATTCGCCGATTTCCGAAAAGGGGGGCGTCTAGGCTGCGCTTACGACTATGTCGCATTTGAGAAACTCTTGTTGCCGCTCTTGGAGAATATCCACGGTTCCTTGCAACATTGTGGCAAAGTCCCGACCAACCAATCCGGCTCGCCGGAACGCCAATTTCGCTTGATGCAACTCAAGAACGAAATGAAGGAGGCGGTCGGGAAAGAAGACTACGAGACCGCGAGTCGATTGCGCGATAAAATTTCTGCGGTAGAATTGGGAGATGAATCCTCCTGGCACGAGGAGACAAACGATTCCGCCGACGATGACTTTCAGTCGGACCCTCCCATCGCCTAACGCCCACCTCGAGAAGATGCTCAATTGATCAAGGACTTTTACCGCTACCCCAACGAAAATATCGACCGTGAAACTTGAGGAACTAGCCAACCAAAGCAGCGAATGGATGCGTGGGCAGGGCCCAGAATCGGACATTGTGATGAGCAGTCGAATTCGATTGGCTCGGAATCTGTCCGAACATCCGTTCATTCGCAAATGCACTCCCAAGGATCGCATTGCCATCGCAACCGCCGTCCACCGTGCCCTGGATTCACTCCCGTTGGCCGCCGACACAGAATATGTTGATGTTGCCAAATTGGGTGATCTCGATCGTCAATTCTTGATGGAAAGGCAACTGATCAGCCACGAATTGAGCGAAAGTCAGGGCGCACGGGCTGTCATCCTGGACCCCAACGAACGCTTTAGCATCATGGTCAATGAAGAAGATCATTTGCGGCTGCAGGTGATGCAAAGCGGGCTCGATCTCGAAGCGGCTTGGAGTCGGATGGACGAACTCGACGATCAGCTCGAAAGCAAGCTAACGTATTCCTACAACAAACGGTTCGGTTATTTGACGGCTTGTCCCACCAACGTTGGAACCGGTTTGAGGGTAAGCGTCATGTTGCATTTGCCCGCCCTGGTCGCCACGAAACAGATCGACAAAGTGTTTCGGGCGTTGAACAAAATCAACGTAGCCGTTCGCGGGCTTTTCGGCGAAGGCTCTCAGTTCATGGGTGATTTCTATCAAATCAGCAACCAGACTACCTTGGGCAAAAACGAATTGGCCCTTGTCGCAAAAGTTCAGGAAGTTGTCCCGCGGTTGATCGACTACGAACGCAAAGCGAGAGAGTTCCTGATTAGCGAAAGCCGGCAGGATCTGCATGACAATGTCAGCCGAGCGCTGGGAATCCTTTGCACGGCCAAAAAAATCAGCAGCGAAGAAACCATGCATTATCTGAGCAAAGTACGCATGGGGGTAAACCTGGGGTTGATCGATACGGTCAAGATCCCGACCGTCAATAAATTGTTCATCCACACGCAACCGGCCCATTTGCAGAAACTTTGCGGGCATAAATTGAGCGTCACCGATCGCAACATCGAGCGGGCGAATTACCTACAATTGCACCTGACCAATCGCCCCGAAAGCGAGATCAACTAAGCCCCGCTCAGGAGTAGTAAAATGACGCCATGTTGCTTGAGAATCGTTTTGTTCGCTGCCCTATTTGCCGGCAGCATGAGTTCCTACTCTATGGGGCAAGCGATTCCGTCCTCCGAGGATGGCAAACTGCGAGTTATTGTATTTGGTGCTCACCCCGATGACGCTGAGTACAAAGCTGGGGGCACAGCCGCCCTTTGGGCAAAACTAGGGCACCATGTCAAATTGGTCTCGGTAACCAATGGCGACATTGGGCATTGGAAGACGGCCGGCGGACCGCTGGCGCAACGCCGGGCTGCGGAATCCAAAGCGGCAGCGTCAGTCCTGGGCGTTACCTCTCAAGTGCTCGACATTCATGATGGCGAACTCATTCCTACGCTAGAGTATCGCAAGCTCATCACCAAAACGATCCGCGAATGGAAAGCGGACATTGTTATTGCCCATCGACCTTGGGATTACCACCCCGATCACCGCTACGTCGGTGTGCTTGTCCAAGACGCTTCGTTTATGGTCACCGTACCGTTCTATTGCCCAGACATTCCGTACTTGAAAAAGAATCCCGTCTTTCTCTATTCGAGCGATGGCTTTCGAAAGCCGTATCCATTCAATGCGGACGTGGCGGTTGCCATCGACGAAGTCTTCGACCGAAAGCTTGAGGCGATTCACGAACTCCAATCGCAACACTACGAGGGGGGAGCAAGCGGAAATGAAGAGTATGTTCGTTCCGTGCCTCCCGAGTCGGATGTTCCTGGACGGAAAGCTTGGCTCAAGGCAAAGTGGGCAGAGCGGCAGTCTGCCGAAGCGGACCGCAATCGTGAGTTGCTGATCAAGCTTTATGGTGAGGATCGCGGCAAAGCGGTCAAGTATGCGGAAACCTTTGAACTTTGCGAATACGGTTCGCGGCCCAGCGCGGCCGAACTGAAGAAGCTATTCCCATTCTTTGGGAATTGAAGCAGATTCGTCGGGAATCGAAGCGAGCACCCATTGTGCCGGCGTGTGCAAAGTCTGCAATTTGTTCTCGTCAATGCGGATGCGTCGTGGTTGCAGGATAAGCTTCGTTGCTCAATCGGCCGCAACGATTGCGTAATCGCCCCAAAACAAATACACCGCAGCCTCTAGTGTAGAACCGTGATGAGCCCCAGAGATCAGGCAACCTCCGCGAGAACCGGCATCCAGATATCCAGACGGATGCTTAAGATTTTTTTGATTATCGCGATGGCAGAAGTGCCAGTGATGTACTTCTTGGCATTCTTCGCATCCGAGTTGTTTGCAGTGACCGCGTGCCTGCTTACCACTACCCTCGCTGCGATGGTTTGGAATTTTTCCAACGCGCAGCGCAACGCAGAAAAGTTGGCGACGGAAATGACCTCGGAGCTTCGCGCAAAAACCGAGCAACTGGTGCTTACCGAACGCAAGTTGCGAGCGATGTTTGACCAAACGTTTCAATTGACCGGTCTTTTAACGGTCGACGGAATGGTACTCGATGTCAATAAGACAGCTCTCGACTTTGCCAATCTCAGCCTGAACGATGTCGTCGGAAAGCCTTTTTGGGAGACTCCTTGGTGGATCCATTCCCAGGTGCTGATGGATCGAGTTCGTGAATCGATCGCTAGAGCAGGTGCTGGGGAACTGGTACGCTTTGAAAGTCAACATCCCTACCACGATGGAACCTGGAAGACGATCGACTTCTCTATCAAACCGGTTCGCGACGAAAATGGAGTGATAGTTTGGTTGGTTCCGGAAGGCAGAGACATCAGCGAGCGCAAGCGATTCGAAGATGACTTGACGAATGCAAAATTGGTCGCCGAATCAGCGAGCCAATCCAAAAGCGAATTTCTTGCCAATATGAGCCATGAAATTCGAACGCCCATGACTGCGATTCTTGGTTTTACCGATCTGCTGCTAGACGATCGCAATTTTCATGAAGCCCCGGAACGTCGAATCCATGCCATTCAAACGATCCAACGCAATGGCGATCACTTGTTGAGCATCATCAACGATATCCTCGATCTATCGAAGATCGAGTCCGGTAAGCTCGAGGTGGAGTCGATCCTTTACTCACCGATCGCATTGATCGAAGAGGTGCAATCGCTCATGCGAGTTCGCTCAATGGCAAAAGGGCTCACTCTAGAATCCCATTTCGAAACCGCGATTCCCTCCAAAATCATGACCGATCCGATCCGATTGCGTCAGGTGATTTTAAACTTGGTCAGCAATGCTATTAAATTTACCGAGCGAGGCGGAGTGAAAATCCGTGTGCGATACGTTCCGGGCGAGATTGGCAGGATGGAATTCGACGTGATAGATACCGGCATGGGCTTGACCAGGGAGCAGCAATCGCGGCTTTTCAAACCGTTCACGCAGGCAGACACCTCCACAACGCGACAATTCGGTGGGACAGGATTGGGCCTGACGATCTGCAAGCGGTTGTCGCAAATGATGGGAGGGGATGTGGTCATCGCTCATTCCGCCCCTGGAAATGGATCCTGTTTTCGCGCGACGATCGCGGTCGAATCCGTGCTCGCTGGATCGGTAGACGGGGTGGAGATGATCGATGCAACCCAAACCAGCATTTTCGCTCGAACTCACGAGGAAGCCTCGAAACAATCGCCGTCGGACAACTCTCTTGCCGGAAGTCGCATTCTCCTGGCCGAGGATGGCCCTGACAATCAACGCCTCATTTCTTTTGTGTTGCGAAAAGCGGGAGCAACGGTGACGGTCGTTGAAAACGGTCAATTGGCGGCCGACGCCGCATTGAACGCTGTGAAAGAGGGAACCCCATTCCATGTGGTTCTGATGGATATGCAGATGCCAGTGCTCGATGGGTATGGCGCGGTGGCGTTGCTCCGAGCCAAAGAGTATCGAGGTCACATCATTGCATTGACCGCCCACGCGATGGATAGCGATCGCGCTAAGTGCTTGGGCGCTGGTTGTGACGACTATGCCACCAAGCCGATAGATCGCAGCAAGCTTATCAAACAAGTCGCCGTGGCCGTTTCCAAAGCGGCCGAGCTCTCATTGGCAGTTGCGTTGGTTTGAGCGAGCATTCCGAAACGGCTTAACGAGGCTGCCAAAGAATTTCTTCGCGCCCGCTTGCGGAATCTCTTTGCATCGATCCCAATTGGGGATTGCCCAGTTTTCCCCTTTCTCAACTTGCCGCCCTTTCTCAGTTTGCCTCGCTCCCCATTTGCCTCGCTCCCCATTTGCCTCAATCGGAGAATACGTATGTCCATTCGGTCCCTTTCCGTTCGCTTTCTTTCGGTGATTGCCATTGCTCTTTCCTTTGAGCTGTTCAGCTTTAACCTTGCATGGGCGCAGCCGGGTGTGGGAGCGAAACCGCTTCCGAACGCCGAGGTCATTTTGGATGGTTCGCGAAAGATGCTCGATGAAAAGTGGACTTATTGGGAGGGCCCTCGATTCGCGAGCCAATTGCCGATCAAGTGGAAGATTGTCGATGATCCTGTCGATGGGGGCACGGTTGTAATGACAGACGATCCTGCTTCTGCGGGAGGGAAGTTTGGCGCCGCCGATATTGTGACTAAAAAAACGTACAAGGACTTTCGATTGCACGTGGAGTTTCTAATCATGAAAGCAGGCGGAAACAGCGGCGTCTACTTGCAGAATCGCTACGAAATCCAAGTGCTCGATGGAGACAAGACCAACCATGGTTTGGCTGCTATCATCAATGAAGCAGCGACGGACTACAGCTTGTATAACGGATTGGGCAAATGGAACGCTTTTGATATCACCTTTCGCGCCGCACGGTTTCGAGACGGAAAGCTCAGCGAACAACCGATTGTGACGCTCTATTTCAACGGCAAAAAGGCTCATACGAATCATAAGATCACCAAGGTATGGGGCGGTCCCAACTCCGGCATCGATGGCGGCAACGATCAGGGCCGAGGGATAACCGATGTGCCTGGTGGGCTCAAACTGCAAGCCGAAGGGCATGACGTTCGGTACCGCAACATTTGGATCAAAGAACTGTCGCTCGAAAACCCCGATACGGACTTCAAGGAATAGTCAGGCGTGGAATACAACAACTCGGTTTGGCTGGAAATGGGTCGCGATGCAATGGCTTGTCGGTTCGAGGTGTTGCTGAACCCTGGCCGGCCATCCAACGGTCCCGAGATTGCAATGCACGCTCTGGATAGGATCGCATTCCTTGAACAGTTGCTGAGTGTATACATTCCAAACAGCGAATTGAGTTTGGTCAACCAGCGAGCGGCCGAAGCCCCCGTGGCTGTCTCGGAAACGACTTTTGCAATGCTTCAATTGGGCATCGAGATCTATCAAAGGACGAGTGGGACCTTTGATATGACCGCTGCCACACTCTCCAAGACATGGGGTTTTTATCGCAGGCAAGGGGTAATGCCGACCGATGCCCAAATCCAACAAGCCTTGGCAAGTGTAGGTTCGAACCAAATCCTTTTGGACGCAACGGATCAAACTGTTCGATTTACAAGGCCGCTTGAAATCAATCCAGGTGGGATTGGAAAAGGGTTTGCGCTCGACTGCGCGGCCGACATCCTGACCCGCGACGGGGTCGCAGATTTTGCATTTCACGGGGGCAAGAGCAGCATCCTTTGCAAAGGGAGCCAAGCCCCGGAAGAGGGCGGGACGGAGGGTTGGCGCATCGCAGTTCGGCACCCTGAACAGTCCGAGCGGATTCTTGGATGGCTTACTCTTTACGATCAAGCGTTAGGAACGAGCGGGCCCGCCAACCAGTTTTTTTATTTTCGAGGAAAACGCTACGGCCATATCATCGACCCCAGAACAGGATGGCCTGCAGACGGAGTATTGAGCGTGACGGTTCTGCATCCGAGTGCGGGCTGGGCTGACGCCTTGGCGACAGGTTTGTTTGTGGCGGGAGTTGAGGGAGCCGTAAAGTATTGCGAGCAAAACCCTGAGACCGTGATGTTGGCGATTCTTCCGGGCAAACGGGACGGCGAGTGCGAGATTGTTTCGTGCAATTTGAGATCGGGACAGTGGGAGCCGGCTTAGAAGAGGCTAGGGGCTAGGGGCTAGAGGCTAGAGGCTAGAGGCTAGAGGCTAGGGACAATTACTTTCGTAGCGGCAGAGGGCGAGCCTCCGGTGTCGCGGCTGCTGAGATCGCGGTGATTCTTTGCAGGTGCTGACCGGACGGCTTGCGCCGTTCCGCTAAGGTGAGTGCTTTGGGTTGGTAGGCAACGAAGGGTGTTTTTGCGAATGCTGGCTATTGAAGGGTGTTTCCGTAAGAAATCCGCTTAGAAACGTAAGAAATAGTCGGGATGCATCAAGTTTGCGGGTTGTTCCGCCGAAAACTCCTTTAGTGATTTTGTGGATCGTCGCGGCGAGGCGCGGACTTCATTGCCCGCTACCTTGACGAATGCCCTGGTTGAACCTAGACTGCTGATCGATTAAACCCAATCAGCAAAACGACTTAGGTCGTTTTAGTGTTCCCCGAGGAGTTCTGTCGTGACGAAAAAAGAGATCGTGAAAACGATTTCCGATGAGACCGGGCTAAACCAGCAGCAGATTAAGACGATTGTCCAAAAGACGTTCGACGCGATTGTAGCGACGCTGGTAGAGGAAGGGCGCATCGAACTCCGCAACTTCGGAGTGTTCCAAGTTCGGCCGCGAGCGGCTCGGAAAGCACGCAATCCAAGGACGGGGCGACAAGTCGAAGTCCCTGAGAAGTTTGTGGTGACTTTTAAGCCCGGCAAGATCATGGAGCAGAAAGTCAATTCGATCGAGAATACGCCGCTTGCACAACAGATTCGAGATGAAATCGCGTCTGGTAAAATTCAAGTGACGTTGGAAGACGAGGACGACGAGGTGATCTCGGAGTCTTAATCGGACGCCAAATCGAGTTCAAAAAACGGTTGATATAAGGTCATAGCGAGACTTTTCACGGAGGATTGGTCATGCGTCGTAGAATTTGTTTGGCGTTATTGGTTTGTTGCTCATCACTCCCAATGGTTGGATGCGCGTTGCCGATCTACTCAGCCAATCCAGCGCATCGGGCTGAGCAAATGATCTACACCTCAGAAGACCTACGGTCGTTGGTGCAGGAATGGGAGCGTTTTTGGTTCCTGGATCAACCTAGCCACATGACTCCGTATCGTGTTCACGGCGGTGTTATCTAGCTAATTCCGATTTTAGATCCTTCGCATCTTCGGGATCATTGATGTTTTGGGGTTCGCCGATCACAATAGTGTTCGGCCGATTCGAGCGATCCGATCGCTCTTCCCACCTCAACACACCCTCCCGATGCTTCTCTCGAAATCGAATTTCAAGCCGCTCTTGCGGTCCGCATGGATTGCTTTCTCTGCAATTGCATTGCTATGCGTTACTACCGGGTGCCGTGAGTCCGAACACGTGAAATTGCCCAGCGCGCCCGTGGACCCTCTGGTTCAGGGTTCAGCCCTAGTCGTCGAAACCTCGCAGTGGCCCAGGTTGGTCAAAAGCCAAGGGACATTAATCGCGGACGAAGTGACGACCATAGGGGCCAAGGTTGCGGGGCGGGTAGCGGAAGTGCCCGTCGATCTAGGCGATATCGCTTGTGAGAACGATGTCTTGGTGGAGTTGGATCCGAAAGAGTTTCAATTGCTTTTGGAGCAAGCCGACGCGCAGTTGCTGCAGGCTCGATCCGCCGTGGGGCTCAAGCCGGGCGATCCCGTATCGGCTCTCAATCCCGACAACGCTCCGCCGGTGCGAGAGACACGTGCGGTATGGGACGAGGCGAAAAAGGCGGTAGAACGCATTCGGCAGCTTTCCAACCGCGACGC
>JANODW010000757.1:0-5246 GCA_031412875.1 Pirellula sp.
ACAAAGTTGCCATTGCCTGCACGTCCGGGTCCTTTCTTTGGGAGTGAATCGTGAGGGAGCACTTCGAGGCGAATGGCGGTGAATTCGGGCACGTCGTCAAAGACAATCTCGTAGGTGTCCGTCTTGGGAGTGGTTCCGCTAGCGAGGATGGATGCGTCCTCTTGCGCGGTCAAGGTGGCGCCACCTAGCGACTTGACCTCGATCGGCTTGAGCGGAGTCCATGCGACGTAGCTCTGTTCCCAGTTGTCTTGCGCAGACGCCAACGGAGCAGTCGGGGTATCCAAGAATTTTTTCAGGTCCGCAATCTTGGCCGACAAGGCTTGCATGGTTCTCTTTTGTTCTGCATTGGGGACCGGCATTTCAGGGCCCCATGGATCTGTTTTGCTGCCCGCATCGTACAGCCCCTTTTCTTGGATGTCGGCAAAGAACGCTTCGAGCTGATAAAATTCCTTGGTAGGGAAAGGATCGAATTTATGGTCGTGGCATTCGCAACAGCCGAATGTCACACCGAGCCAAGCGCCGCTAACGTTGCGCACCCGTTCTGCAATGTACTTCGAAAGGTATTCTTTGGGTTGTGCTCCTCCCTCGGCGCTCATCATGCCCAGACGATTGTACCCCGATGCAACGAGTTGTTCCGTGGTGGGCTCCGGGAACAAATCGCCTGCGAGTTGTTCGATCGTCATTTGATCGAACGGCTTGTTATTGTTAAATGCGTCGATCACATAGTCGCGAAAGGGAGTGACGGGCATAGGTTGATCGCCGTGGTAGCCGACGCTGTCGGCGTAGCGGACAAGATCCAACCACCACACCGCCATCCGCTCGCCGAACTGAGGCGATTGGATCCATTGATCGACCAGTTCTTCGTAAGCCAAGTCGCTTGGATCCTTGGCAAAGCGATCGACCCAGTCGGGATTCGGGGGGAGCCCTGTCAAATCGAAACACAGCCGTCGGATGAGGGTACGGGCATCGGCTCGGGGCGATGGCTCGAGACCTTCTTTTGCAATCGAATACCGAATATGGCTGTCGATCGCATGCTGCGAAAAGCGTTCGTCATTGACCTGGGGAGCAGGTGTCTTTCGCATGGGCTGAAACGCCCAGTGCCCTTCCCATTTTGCCCCTTGTTCAATCCAGCGGCGGAGGAGTGTTTTTTCGGACTCGGAAATGTCCTTGCCAAACTCGGGCGGCGGCATTCGCACGTCGCTGTCGACGGACTCAATACGGCGAATCAATTCGCTGGCGGCAGGGTTACCTGGCACGACAGGCCCTGGTTTGTCGGCGTGGCCATGGAGGCCGGCCAATGTGTCCAAGCGAGTTTCTGCTTCGCGCTTGTTCTTATCCGGTCCATGGCAGCTAAAGCAACGGTCGGAAAGGATGGGCCGAATATCGCGATTGAACTCGATACGATCGGGCAGTGGGGTAGGTTCCGACGGGGCGGCCCACAGGATCGTCATCAGAGATAGAGACAACATAGATGTCGCGTAAATCATAAGGCTGTCACAGAAGCAACATGGGTAGGGAAGTCGACATTGGGCCGGTAAGAGCCTGCCCTATTGTCGTTCAGAACAAGGCACGAAACAAGCCACGCGTCGACCTACGGTAGGCTGCCCCGCAATGGCGATGACTTTAAGCGGAACGGCGCAAGCCGTCCGGTGAGGCCCTGCGAGGAAACGCTGCGATTTCAGCCGTGACACCGGAGGGCTTGCGCCCTGCCGCTAAGGAAGGGTCGCTTGCTATCGCGGCGCGGTGGGTCGAGGAATCGGATCCGGGAGGTCCGAGTTACACGTTGATCGTGGATTTTTCGCGAAGCTTTTCCGCTTTCTTAGCGACATGCCGAGGTTCGTCGATGCGCACGCAATCGACATAGTATCGACGTTTACCTCCCTCGAGTTCTTCTTCGACCAAGCCGTGGATGTCGGTGTCGAAGCCCGGAAACTTCTCATTGAACATGCTTGCAAACTGGAGGTACTCGACGATGGTTTTATTGAACCGCTCGCCTGGGATGAGCAATGGAATGCCTGGTGGGTAGGGCGTTAATAGGACTGCGGTAGCGCGTCCCTCCAAATCGTCGATTTCAACGCGATCGATTTCGTCGTGTGCCATCATCGCGAAAGCATCCGAAGGCTTCATGGCGGGTTGCATCGGGGAAAGGTACATCTCGGTCGTGACACGAGCGACGTCGTGTTTTTTGTATGTTTCGTGGATTTGACGGCAGAGTTCTTTAAGGCCGATTTTTTCGTAACGCGGATACTGCTGGCAGAACTCTGGCAGGATCTTCCACATCGGCTGATTCTTATCGTAGTCATCCTTGAATTGTTGCAAGGAGCTGAGCAGCGTATTCCAACGTCCCTTGGTGATCCCGATCGTGAACATGATGAAGAACGAGTAGAGCCCCGTCTTTTCTACGATAACGCCGTGTTCGACCAGATAGCGAGTCACGATCGAAGCGGGGATACCTGTTTCGGCAAAGTGCCCCGAGACGTCGAGGCCTGGCGTGATGACCGTTGCCTTGATCGGGTCGAGCATATTGAAGCCGGAGGCAAGATTTCCGAATCCGTGCCAATTCTCATCCGCCTTGAGCATCCAATCGCTGCGTTCTCCGATCCCTTCATCGGCAAGATGGTCTGGCCCCCAAACCTTGAACCACCAATCGCTTCCCCATTCATCATCTACTTTTCGCATGGCTCTTCGGAAGTCGATCGCTTCCATGATCGATTCCTCGACGAGGGCTGTGCCTCCGGGTGGCTCCATCATGGCGGCGGCCACGTCGCACGATGCGATGATCGCATACTGTGGCGAGGTGGACACGTGCATCAGATAGGCTTCGTTGAAAGTGTTTCGATCGAGCTTTTTGTTGGTGGGCTCTCGGACCAAAATCTGTGACGCTTGCGAGATACCGGCAAGCAACTTGTGGGTCGAATGCGTTGCGAAGATCATCGAATCGGAAGGGGCGGGGCGATTGGGCCCGATGGCGTGCATGTCTTTATAGAACTCATGGAACGCTGCATGGGGAAGCCAAGCCTCATCGAAGTGCAGCGTCCCAATTTGGCCATCCAATAACGTTCGCAACGTTTCAACGTTGTAGATGATTCCGTCGTAGGTGCTTTGGGTAATGGTGAGGATACGCGGTTTGCGCTCGGGATGTTTGGCTTGTGCATCGCGGGCGAACGGATTGGCTTCGATTTTCTTTTGAATGTTTTCCAATCGGAATTCATCCAGTGGGATCGGGCCGATGATTCCCAGGTTGTTTCGGGTGGGGGTCAAAAAGACGGGCACCGCGCCGGTCATGATGATCGAATGCAATATCGATTTGTGGCAGTTGCGGTCGACGACGACAATATCGCCACTGGCGACGGTAGAGTGCCAGACGATTTTGTTGGAAGTCGAGGTTCCGTTGGTAACAAAGAAGCAGTGGTCGGCACCAAAGATTCTTGCCGCGTTGCGTTCGGAAGCCGCGACGGGACCGGTATGGTCGAGCAGTTGCCCGAGCTCTTCGACCGCATTGCATACGTCGGCACGCAGCATGTTCTCTCCAAAAAACTGGTGAAACATTTGCCCGACGGGACTTTTAAGAAAAGCGACCCCGCCGGAGTGGCCTGGGCAATGCCATGAATAGGAACCATCCTGAGCGTAGTCCACCAAGGCGCGAAAGAACGGGGGTGCGAGGCCGTCGGTGTACGCCTTTGCTTCGCGCAAAATATGTCGAGCCACGAACTCCGGTGTGTCTTCAAACATATGGATGAAGCCGTGGAGTTCTCGGAGAATGGCATTGGGAATATGCCGAGAAGTGCGAGTTTCCCCGTAAAGAAAAATGGGGATGTCGGAATTTTTGAAACGGATCTCAGCGATAAACTTGCGAAGATTTTCCAAAGCCGATTTCATCGTTTCGTCGGAAGCGAATTCGTCGTCATCGATGGAAAGGATAAAGGCCGAGGCGCGGCTTTGCTGTTGAGCGAATTGCGACAGATCCCCGTAGTTGGTCACGCCTGCGACGTCGGTCCCCTCGCGCTCAATGGCTTCTGCTAGGGCACGAATCCCGAGCCCGGATGCGTTGCCGGACCGAAAGTCTTCGTCGATGATAACTATTGGAAACTTGAATTTCATAAAACTCTTTCGAACAGATTGATAACCGGCCATTCTATCGCCCCCGGACACATGTCAGAGTAACGGACCCCAGCCAACACGGAAAGCGTCAATTTCCATTTTTAGAGGCCGATTTTTGTCCCCGAGAAACGCTCGCTTCCGGCACCGAGCCGATAAATCCTTCGCTATCAAATCGAGCCCGAAAGGGTGATCGGGATAGTCGCCTTTCGCTCCGCGAAAGTAGCGGGATTGCAGCAAAGCGCTCCCCCCTAGTCTCTAAAATTATCCCGCCGGTATTGGCAAAAGGAAACGCTCGCGCTGAAAATCTTGCATGCACAAAGCAATTTTTCGTCGGATGGCGCATGATGTGGGTTTAGCGGTCACGCTACTTTCGCGGAGCGAAAGGCGACTATGTTATGAATAGGGAGGATTGGGAAGTGGCAGATGCAAATCCACTTGGTGAACTGTTTGATCCCAAGGCAGCTCTGTCGATCAGCGAACATTTCAGGCCGCATTGGTCGCAGGCTGGCGCCATCGTCTTTATCACGTTTCGATCTGCCGATTCCATTCCTCAAGAAGTCCTCGAGCGGTGGGAACGTGAAAAACAAGAATGGATGCGACGCCATGATTGCTCGCAGGATCGCCACTGGTCAGCGGTTCTGCCGACGCTTGCTCCAAATTTGCGACACCAATTCCAACAAGAGTTTAACCGGTGTCGTGAAGATTTTTTGGATACTAGTCACGGCGATTGCGTTCTGCGCAGGCCAGAACTCGCCAAGATCATCGCCGATGCTTTATTGCACTTCGACGGTGTTCGTTATCGGATGGGCGATTTTATCGTGATGCCAAATCACGCTCACTTGCTGGCCGCGTTTGCTTCGGAAGAGGCCTTAGTTGCCCAATGCTATTCCTGGCTGCACTATTCTGCTAGGAACATTAATCTTGCTCTCGGGCGAAAGGGAAAGTTCTGGCAACAAGAGCCGTTTGATCATTTGGTTCGCAGCCCAGAACAGTACTTGTATCTTCGCGACTATATCCGAAACAACGCAAAAAAAGCAGCTCTTCCTCCGGGCCAATATCTGTACAGAAAGTATTCGGGATAGTCGCCTTTCGCTCCGCGAAAGTAGCGGGTTGGCAGCAAAAGCGGGTTGGCAGCAAAAGTGGCG
>JANODW010000758.1:0-5509 GCA_031412875.1 Pirellula sp.
TGCGGAGCAAAAGGCGACTATCAATCGCATCGGCAAACTCTGCGGAGGCTGACTGCAATTTCAGCCGTAGGACCGGAGAGCTCGTGCTCAGCCGCTGCAAAATCCCCCGGCTTTCTGGAGCCTCCAAGCAACAAACGTACCTTGTATTCGCTGTCGACTTAAGCTATCTTTTTGCAACCATTCGAAACCCCGCACGGGGTTGGATACAGCCTCTTTTGATTTGATTCTCAAATCGCGATTTCGTACCGGTTCCTTGGCAGTTTTTTCGTATTGCGCTCGATCGGCGTTGGATGTCGCATCGGTATGTTTCGAAATCGATTTTTGCCATGGGAATATGCCGTTCGCAATTTGATGCGAAGACCGGTGCGAACGGCGCTGACGTTAGCTGCCCTTTGCGTTGTCGTGCTTTTGATTTTTGTTGTCGTTGGATTTATTCGGGGGTTGGAATCCTCCTTGGCCATTAGCGGAGATCCCGATGCGGTATTGGTCTATTCCGTGACGGCAGAGGACAACATCGAGAACTCGTCGATTGCAGCCAGGACCCCTTCGTTGTTGACGGCTAGCTTAACGGGGATTCAGAGGCGATATGGAATTTCGTATGTGTCCCCCGAACTGTATTTTGGAACCCGCGTGAAAACGAGCGATTCGAATGCAGGCGGATTGGGATTGGTGCGGGGGGTAACTCAAGCGGCTCCGCTGGTACGCAGGCGCGTACGATTGCTCGATGGAAATTGGCCCCAGGCGGGGGAAATCCTGGTTGGGCAGTTGGTTGCCTCGAAGCTAGGTTGCGAGAAAGCTTCGCTGGCTATCGGAAAGGTATTGACCTTTGAGAACCAGGATTGGCGTATTAGCGGCGTTTTCTCCGCCGGCGGCTCTGCGTTTGAATCGGAGATATGGTGCCCGCTACCGGACTTGCAAAATGCCTTAAAGCGTCAAGATCTCAGCCTCGTCGCGCTGGTCCTCGAACCTGGAATAGGGGCGGGAGAGGTAAACTTGTTCTGCAAACAGAGGACGGATTTGGAACTCCAGTCGATAGGAGAGCGTGAGTATTATGCTACACTCCAGAAACACTACCAACCAATGCGACTTCTCGCTTGGTTTGTCGTGTTGCTCGTGTCCGGTGCTGGGATCTTCGCTGGGCTCAATGTCATGGTGGGTGCCGTCGCCGGTCGTGTTCGCGAGCTTGCAACCCTGCAAGCGATCGGATATCGCAGGAGAGCGATCCTCGTTAGCTTGATGCAAGAAGGGATGCTTCTTTCGGCGGCAGGTTCCTTGATTGCGGCCGCGATAGCGATTCCGATGGTGAATGGCTTGGCGGTGCGATTTACGATGGGAGCATTCGTCCTTAGGATAGATTTGTTCGCGTTGATTTTTGGTTGGTGTGTAGGTTTGTTGCTCGGCGTGCTGGGAGCGATTCCACCTGCGATAAGAGTCCTGAGACGATCGGTCGCTCAGAGCCTCAAGGCGTTTTGATTTATTTTGTAGAACATAAGTTTTGGGCAAGGGGTTAAGGCGATGAAGCTGTTTTTCGAAAAGCGTTCGATGGTTGTATTATTTGTTTTATGCTGCATCGGCTGCAGCGGCAGCGATCCATCGTCAAATGTTCGGACCCCACGAAACGAGTTCGTATTGGAATCGGAACCGGCGGGAGCAATACCCGTCGGCGAAGCGCGGCAGGCCACGAAATCGGATGAGGAAGTGGTTCTCGTCGGGCATATCGGTGGTTCCGACAAACCCTTTGTTGATGGTTTGGCAGCGTTCACGATCGTGGATCCGAAAGTCGCCTACTGCGCTTCCACTGAAGGTTGCCCGACGCCATGGGATTACTGCTGCGAGCAAAACGAAGTCAAGAAGAATATCGCTACGGTCAAGATCGTCGATGCCCAAGGCAAGTTGGTTGCCAAAGATGCAAAAGCATTGTTAGGTGTTAAAGAACTCTCCCTGGTCGTTGTGCAAGGAAAAACGCAGCGCGATGAAGCGGGCAATTTGACATTGATGGGGACGAAGGTCTTTTTGAAGGGTCAAGCAAAGTAGATCGCAATGTCGAACATGAAACCAGCCGTTTCCGAGATCGACCTTCAAGTTTTCGCGACGGACCGAGCGAAAGTTGGGGAACCCGGGCGCACATTCAACAAACGCCGTTGGTGGCGGTGGATTTTGCCTTGGCTGCTGCCCATCGGCTTTCTGGCCATCGCTTTTTTCTCAATCGATAGTTCCCTTTTTCCGTACCCAAGCGTTACGGTTGTACCGGTGTTGGCCAGGCAAGCCGATGTTCAGCGCGAGGGCACGGTACAGTTCCAAGCGGCGGGTTGGATAGAGCCATGCCCGTCCTTGGTCAATGTTGCTGCAATGTTGGAAGGGGTAGTCGACAAAGTACTGGTTGTTGAAGGGCAAGATGTTCAAGCGAACGAACCGATCGCCCACCTGGTAGACGCCGATGCCCGCCTTGCAGTTCGGCAAGCCAACGCGACCCTTCAACTGCGCAAGTCCGAACAGGAGAGCCGAGAAGCAGAGTGGAGGGCGGCGGTTTTGCGATTTCAGAATCCCGTCCATTTGGAAGCTGGATTGGCGGAGTCGCAATCCCTTTTGGCAAAGAGTGAGACCGAGCTTGCTAAGCTTCCCTTTCAAGTTCGCATGGCTGAGGCTCAATTGAAATTTGCGGATGAGAGCCTGGAGGGCAAGGAGGCTTCTCAGGGAGCGGTCTCTGGCCGAGTATTGAGCCAAGCTCGCATCGATCGGCTGTCTGCGCTGACCACGCTCCAAGAATTAGAGCAGCGCAAGCCTCGCCTGGACTCTGAAATTTCCGCCCTGAAAAGCCGGACCGATGCACTTGCTCGGCAACTCAAGCTGCTGATCGATGAGACGCGCCAAGTCGAGGAAACCAAAGCACGCCGCAATGCATCGGCCGCTAGCGTGGTCGAAGCGGAAATTGCATTAGAACTAGCCGAATTGCGTTTGAGCCGAACGCAGGTTCTCGCGCCGATCGCAGGCAGGATTCTGCGTGTACTGATCCAACCTGGAAGTCGTGTCATGGGCTTAGAAGTGACCGGGGCCCAAAACTCCAGTACCGTTGCGTCGATGTACGATCCCAAACGACTGCAAGTCCGAGTCGATGTGCGGCTCGAAGATTTTTCAAACGTGCAGCCCGGGCAAGTGGTTCGTATCGAAACCGCTTCCTTCAATAAGCCGATCCTTGGGACGGTTCTATTGCCAACTTCGTCAGCAAATATCCAGAAGAATACTCTCGAAGTCAAAGTTGCAATCGACGATCCGCCAACGGGCATCCGGCCCGAGATGATTGTGCGGGCTTCGTTTCTCGCCCCTGCAAGCGAGAAGGAGCCCAACCAATCCCCTTCAGAAAAGCTCGCGTTGTATGTCCCTCGCGATTTGGTCCAATCCCTCGAGGGCGGGCGATTTGTTTGGATCGTCGATGCATCCAATCGCGCTGTTCGAAAACAAGTTAACGTGGGAAGACAGAATGACGATGGATTGATTGAGATAATAGACGGCTTGTCGCCAACGGATCGATTGATCGCATCGGACACTGCTTCGTTGCGAGAGAACACCAGGGTTGCAATCCGTGGCGAGCACGAGCAACTAGGGGTTGGCCTGAGCGCAAGAACCCACTGAGGCAAGGACTATCGGATGGCATTGGTCGAGATTCGTGGACTATGTAAACAGTTCAAAAAAGGGGACGAGGTGATCGCTCCTGTCCACCAATTGGACCTCGATATTGAGGAAGGAGACTTTGTTTCTCTGATGGGTCCAAGCGGTACTGGGAAAAGCACCCTGCTCAATCTGATTAGCGGCATCGACAAACCGGACGCCGGCACGATTCACGTGAATGGAGTGGAGATTACAAAACTGTCGCGAGGAAGATTAGCCGATTGGCGAGCCGCCAACCTGGGCTACATTTTCCAGACGCATAATCTGGTCCCTGTGCTTTCTGCATACGAAAACATCGAGTTGCCCGCGTTGCTGGTCCGCATGTCCTCGGCCGAACGGAGACGTCGGGTGGAGCGTGCACTCGAAGCAGTCGGGTTGTCCGACCGCGCCGGTTATTTTCCTCGACAACTTTCAGGAGGCCAGGAGCAACGCGTCGGCATTGCACGCGCCATCGTTGCCAATCCTAAAGTGATCGTTGCGGACGAACCGACAGGGAGTTTGGATGCGGAAACGAGTCAACAAATTCAGATGCTTTTAAAGCGGCTCAATTCGGAACTCGGCATGACCATGGTGATGGTAACCCATGACCACGAGGTTTCGCGACTGGCTTCGCGACAACTACGAATGGTGGGAGGCTCGGTACGGCCGGTAAATTGAATAATGAGAGACAATTGACAGGACGTGGCGAGTGAGGGATTCTCACTCCATCGCCCTCGATGGTTCAACGCAAAGACCTTTTAAAAATCCTTTTTGGCGGTTCGTTTCGTCTATGTTTCCATTTGCCCCTTATCTCTTGAAAAGCATTTGGCGACATCGCGCACGTACTTTGCTAACCGTCAGCGGGACCGCAGTAGCCATCTTCGTTTTTTGCATGGTTGAAGCAGTTCAAAAAGGCTTGGAAAGACTCGCATCGGATGAAGACTCGCAGCGAACGTTGATTGTTTTTCAGGAGAACCGCTTCTGCCCAACGAGCAGCCGATTGCCCGAAGACTACGCGCGAACGATCCAAAAAATTCCGGGGGTTCGTTCCGTGATGCCCGTGCAGGTATGGACCAACAATTGCCGAGCGAGTCTAGACATCATTGTATTTAACGGGGCATCTCCTGAGCAGCTTCGCGATGCTCGCGATTTGAAGCTGCTTTCCGGATCATGGGATCAATTTCAGAGCCGGCGAGATGCTGCTATTGTTGGGCAAAGTGTTGCCAGCCGTCGCGGATTGAAGACCGGTAGCCAATTCACCATCGGAGATCTATCGGTCACCATCGCTGGAGTCTTTTCCTCGTCGATTCCGTCCGAGGAAAATTTGATCTATACCAGTCTCGCGTTCCTTCAGCTCTCTCGCGGTTCAGACTCCCTAGGCTTAGTCACTCAGCATGAAGTTTTTTTAGAATCCGGTGCAGATGCCAATCGTGTCGCCAATGCGATAGATTCGGAGCTCCGGTCGGGCCCGGTCGCAACCACCACGCGACGCAAGGGAGCATTCCAAACCAGCACGCTTTCGGATTTGGTAGACCTCATCGGCTTCGCGCATTGGCTGGGTTATGCATCGGTTGGATTGGTGCTATCACTGGTTGCGACGACCATGCTGATGTCCGTACAGGATCGCATCAAGGAACATGCGGTACTGCAAGTGCTCGGGATGCGTCCCTGGCGAGTGTTCCGGATCGTGCTTGCCGAGAGCATCCTGCTGTGTGTTCTAGGAGGAGGCATAGGCACCCTAGTCAGTCTGGCTGTTTTGAGCCGGGGCGGGCTTGCGTTGGGCGCAGAGGGAGTAACGATTGCGTTCCGACCATCGTTTGAAATAGCGGTTACTGCGGCAATCGTTTCCATCGCGATTGGATCG
>JANODW010000759.1:0-2088 GCA_031412875.1 Pirellula sp.
GTGCGTAAGTACCCAGAGAAGAAAAATTTGATCACCGACGTTTTGGTTGGCAATCTATTCAGCGACGAGATCGATCAGTTGTGGCCATTGATCGACGAGCTTAGGCAAGAGGACATGGCGATGGCGGCAACGTCGTAAATCCATTCCCGCATTCGCTATCGTTCATATTCGCTTGAACATTTTATCGAGTTGTTCACGCGAAAAGAATAGCGCGGTGGGGCGTCCGTGCGGGCAATGGTGCGTGTCTTGGTAGCAGTGCCTTTGTTCGAGCAGCGCGGTGATTTCGTCTTGGCTGAGGCGATCGCCTGCTTTGACGGCTGCTTTGCATGCGATCATGTTCATCAGTTCGTCCAACAAATCCCGGGCGTCCGGTTTTTTGCCGCCGGCCATCAACGGTTCGAGGACTTGGCGGAGCATCTCGGCTGGCTGCATCTTTGCGAGCATCGCGGGGTAAGAAGTGATGAGCACTGCGTCTCCGCCAAACGGTTCGACTTCGATTCCTATTTCCGCCAGGGTGTCACGATGTTCGATGGCAGCCGCCGCTTCGTTGGCGCTCAAGGTTACCGATTCGGGAACCAATAGCCGCTGGCATTCCAGCGATCTGGACATCACTTTCGTCTTGATCTGTTCGTATAGGATGCGTTCGTGCAAGGCGTGCTGATCGATTAGCACCATGCCATCTTCGTCTTGGGTAACCAGATAGCGGTTATGGATTTGGAATCCTTGAGCCTTGTGCGAACCGTCGATTTCGCGATTTGCTTGGTCGCTCATTCGAGTGGCACGGCTGGATTCTTCGCGGCTCATCCGATTGGCGAGTTCGATTTCGTCGGCTTCGTGATCGGCCAGTGCCACGGAGCTCTCTCGTCCCCACGCCAGAGCGTTAGCCCGATGCTGAGAATGGGAGTCCGCGTCCAGGCGGGACATCGTTTGCGAAGGAGCGTAGAACGGATCATCCATAGGAGCGGCTTGCCGGCTGGCGAGGCTCGGGATGGACGATCCATTTCCCTGAAAGGGCCTGAAATCCGGGATGGCACCAAGCGCGTTGGATTTCGCCCAATCCAACAGGCCCGGGCCGTCGTCTTGGTGAGCGACTTGATGAGATGAAGTGACCGGGACAGAGGCGTCCGGTGCACTGCGAACTTTTGCGACCAAGTCGCTATTGAGGAATTTGTGCCGCAAGCTGTGCAGAAGGCGGGTATAGATTGCGCCGCTGTCCTCGAATCGCACTTCGACTTTGGTTGGATGGACGTTCACGTCTACCGTTTTCGGATCGACTTGGACATGCAGAAAGCAAACCGGCATCCTGCCCACCATCAGCAATCCCCGGTAGGCTTCGCCGAGCGCATGTTGCAGCGAACGGTCGCGTATGTACCTGCCGTTGAGAAAGAGATACTGCATCCGATTGTTGCTACGCGAGACACTTGGGTCGGTCACATAGCCATGGATAGCAACCCGTTCATCGCGTTGATCGATGGAGATGAGCGAATCGGCAACTTCGTCGCCGAAGAAGGCCCGAATGCGTTCCGACCAACGCTCCGTCGGCAGCAAATCATGAAGGATTCGGTCGTTGTTGGAGAGGACCATGTGCACGTGAGGATAGGCCAATGCAATGCGAGTGAACGCTTCGGTGACATGCCCCATTTCGGTTTGGGATGTCTTCATGAATTTTCGGCGGACCGGAGTGTTGAAGAAGAGATGGCGGATCTCGATCGTGGTACCCTGGGGGGCCGAACAAGGACGGACTGGTTCTTTCTCGCCCCCTTTGACGCATAGTTCGTAACCGCTGTCGGATCCTGCGATGCGGCTGCGCAGAGTGAGATGACTGATTTCGGCGATGGATGCCAAAGCCTCGCCGCGGAAGCCGAGCGTCTTGACGTCGAACAAGTCGTCGCTCGATTGAAGTTTGCTGGTTGCATGCGGTGCGACGGCCAAGTCCAATTGATCGGCAGGGATACCGCAACCGTTATCGGTGATCCGAATCAATTCGATCCCTCCGCCTTCTACCACCAACTCCAAACGGGTAGCGCCGGCATCGATGCTGTTTTCGAGCATCTCTTTGACCACGCTGGCGGGCCGTTCAATGACTTC
>JANODW010000760.1:0-8322 GCA_031412875.1 Pirellula sp.
ACAAAAACAAAATACAAAGTGGAATGCAAAGTATATACAAAAGCCGCAATTAGAAATCATATCAAGTAGCGATATATTAATATTTCTAAGACTGATCAACTAAGAAAATATGAAGTTAGCCCAGTCGACAAACGGGCCCACGGCGACTATAGGGCCCACAGCGACTATGGGGCCCACAGCGAAGCACCTGTCCTCTATCCCCTATTGCAACGGCATTGGCTTCTAGCTACTATGTGACCCGATGTAGACGTTCCCCCAGAATTCTAACGGGCCGAAAAATCGGAGGATGCGTGGCTTTTGACATGAACGTATGGACGACAGAGATCCGGCGAGGGATCGTCGAAATGTGTGTTTTGTCGGTGCTGCAAGAGCAAGAGGGATACGGGTACGACATCCTAGAGCGATTGCGGAACGAGGCGGAACTAGAACTTACTGAGAGCACCATTTATCCGCTCTTGGCAAGGTTATCAAAAGAGGGATTGCTTTTGATACGAGTAGCTAAGTCACCGAATGGCCCTCAGCGGCGGTATTACCGAGTGACCGCGGAGGGGCAACGACGACTGACTCAGATGATGGAACATTGGGAATCACTTACTAAGTCTGTTTCAAAATTGCTCAAAGGAAAAACAAAATGACAGTACTTCTCACGGAATTGGCCCCGTCGTTGCAAAGGTTGGTGGATGCGAGATTGGATAACATCGATCGAGCGCTGCTCTCAACGGACATCACGCGTTACGAAAGGCGTCAGATCGTTTCGGCGGTAGAGGATCAAATTCAGGAGCTCGTAGCCCGGCTGGATAAATCGGAGCCGGAACGAGAAGACTTGCTCCGCATCTTGGCATCTTTGGATCCGCCTGAGGCTTACGGGTCCGGCTCGATGCAACCGACGTCCGAATTTTCCAGGCAAGTCGAGCCAAGACCGATTCTGCATTCGCATGTTTCTCCGAGTGTTGCACCCAAAGGGAGCGTGCTGGCAATCATCGGTGTGGTTCTAGCAGGCCTCAGTCTATTGATCATTCCGGGCATATTCGTCCTCGGTTTTTTAGCCTTGGCTCTGTCCACTTTGTTTTCGCTGGCAGCCTTGATCTGTGGCGTTGTATCTCTATGCCAACTCTCGAATGTACGAGGGCAGGCTTATAGCCGAGGGATGGCCATCCTTGCCATCGCATCGCTCCCAGTGGCTCTGGTGACGATGCTTATGTTTTTCATCCTGTTGGAGGGTTAGACGGGACCGGTCCATGCCGTGAGGATCGTTCCCTGTCGGAGAGCTATGGACGGAATTCGATGGTATCGATGTTCATCAATCCACCTCCTCCGTTTGCATTTTTGAAAACGAAGAACAAATCGTGGGTCCCTTCTTTGCTTGTCAATGCGATGGGCTTTTCAGAGAAGGCTTCCCAATCGCCGTTGACTTCCACATCGACCTTACCGAGCAGTGGGCCATCGCTTGCACCGCTGCGAACTTCGATGCGGCCCCCTTGGCCGGCGCTGGCCGCGCGCACGACAATGTTGCTTACTTTGGAGAGCGGTATTCGATTGATTCGGACAACGGCTCCGTTTTGGATCGAGCCTACGAACGCATTGCCTTGGGCTTTTCCTGAATTCAGCACTTCTGCTTTCAAGATGGCATCGGCGCGCTCGGCCTGCATCAGTCGGCTGCGAAGCCGTAGGGTTTGCGAGCCGGTCAGGGGCGCGATGGCGTCACGTCCCAGATCGGTATAGTACGCTTCCATTTGGATGCCATTGGAATCGGGGGTTGTTTCGATGGAATTGGTGAGGCCGCCAACGGTTTTTGAGTTCGCGTCCGCTTGCAGGGTGTAAACATAGCGGACCATCTCACCGACTTGTTCGGCCGAGTGCTGTGAATGAGGAAGCATCGCCACTTTGCCCCACACGCCGGTGGAGCCCTCGGTCACTCGCTTGATGGACATTTCCAACGCTCCGGGCACATCGCGATACTTCGTAGCGACATCTACCAGCTTGGGGCCGACCAAGGCTCGATCGATCGCGTGGCAGTTGAAGCAATCGCTTTTGCGCATCAGGTCGAGCCCGAGCGGAACCGGCTTGCCGTCGGATTTGTCGGCCGCCAGTGGGCTGACTTGGACAAACGTCCTTTTCGGAGCGGTCAGTTCGATTGTCTCAAGGTTGCGAGCTTCGGCATGATCGAAATCGCTGGTACCGTCCTCCACGTCATCAATTTGCAAGCTGTAAGTGATCTTTTCGCCGGGAGAGTAAAAGTCCCCATCGGTGGGCGAAAGGAATTTTATTTCGGGCCTCGCGTTGCCCACCACGACGGGATAGGTTGCCACGTCCGATGCGCCTTTAGGATCGCGAACTTCGAGCGAGAGGGTATAGGAACCAGGCTCGTCAATGGTCGCGTCCGCGTTGGCCGATTCCGAAATTACTTTTGCTTTCCGATCGTCGCCGGTGGTTCTAGTGAGAGCCCAACGGAAGGATAGTTTGTCTCCGTCTTTGTCGGTAGAACCCTCGGATTTCATTCGGATCTTGAGCGGTTCTCGTCCGATATTGTTCTCGACCACTGCTTTAGCGACAGGGGTTCGGTTGCCTCGCACGTATTCGATTCGGTGCAGCGCGGCTTCGGCGTTGACACCCCATGTTTCCCCGTACTCGATGACATACAAACGTCCCTGTCTATCAAATTCGAGATGGATAGGCCGCGTGATTTTGACGTCGGGCAAGAAGCGTTCTAGTTTTTGAATTTTGGAATCTTTGTCCATATGCACCGCCATGATCCAGCTTCGCGACCATTCGAAAGCGAACAGGGTTGCGTCGTAGGATTCGGGGAATTTGTTTTCCGATTTCAGAGTGGAATCGTAGTAGTAAACGGGTCCAGCGCACGCGGTTCGTCCACCGGTGCCTACCTCAGGAAACTCTTTGGATTCGCCTGCTGGGTAATAGATAAAGGGAGGTTGGATCGGAGGAAGGTCTTTGGCTCCGGTATTGTTTATGGAATGGTTGTAGGGGTGCGAAGGGTCTTGAGGCTCACCTATTTTTCCGGTCGCGAAATCGAACATGTTGTAAGGTCGATTGGGGCCGATGAAGCATGGCCATCCGAAGTTGCCAGCCGTGCGAGCTTGATTGACTTCATCGTAGCCTTTGGGACCTTTGGGGCCATCGCTGCCCGCATCGGGTCCGACATCGCCCCAGTAAAGAAAGCCTGTCCTTTGGTCCACGCTGATGCGCCAAGGATTTCGGCAACCCATCACGTAGATTTCCGGATGGCCGATCGAACCATCTTTGGGAAAAAGATTGCCGTCGGGGATAGAGTAGCCTTCGGTTGGGTTCGGGCGAATCCGAAGCACTTTGCCGTTGTAGTTTTTGGTATTGCCGGCGGTCCGCAGTCCGTCCCATGGTTGTCGGTTGGGGCGTTGATCGAGCGGGGCGTACCCATCTGAATCGTTGAAGGGATTGGTGTTGTCGCCGGTACCAAGATAGAGGCAGCCGTCTGGACCAAAGGTCATCGAACCCGCGTGGTGGCAACATTCGCGACGTTGCTCTTCGAATCGAAACAGTTTCTGCTCCGACGCTAAATCCAAAGTGTCGTTTCGAAAGCGGAAGCGGCTCAATTGCTGTCCGGGAAAGTCCGGTGGGGAATACTGGAGATAGACCCATCCGTTTTCCGAAAATTTAGGATCGAGGCAGATCCCAATGAGGCCGTTCTCTTGCTCGGTAGTCACAGGAATTTTGGCAATCACCGTCGCTGTCTTGCTCACCGGATCGATGAGTTTCACGGCACCCGCGAGTTCGATTAGAAAGATGCGTCCATCGGGAGCATTCGCCATTTGCATAGGCTGGACGAGCCCCGTCGCGATGGTTACTTTCTCGAATCGCGTGGGATCGACTTCTTCGGCGAAGCTGCAATGGGCGAGGGCAACGGACGACAGGATGGCGACAGAAAAAAGGGCGTTTGATAACAACCAATGCATGGTGTGGAGATAGTTTTGGGTTGGAGGTGGGTAACTGTGCTGAGGAAGGAAGACTGGTTGGGTGAGGCTGCTTGAGTGAGCCTGTTTGTGAAGGTTCGTTCCCACGCGTGAGTCCGACACCCCAGCACCCAATGATAATTCAAGTTAAAAATCAAGCGATGATTTCTTTGACGACACGCGCGGATCGCTTGTTGGTAATGGTTTGTTCTTGCCCGCTATGGATGGTGATTGTCTCTTCGTGCTTGAGTCCGAACTGATTCAAAATGGTCGCTTGAAAGTCGTTGGGAGTGACGACATTTTCTACTGCACGGTGCCCAAATTCATCTGTTTTCCCGAAGGCCATTCCTGCGCGGAAGCCTCCGCCGGCCAGCCAAATGCTGAAGCCTTGACCGTTGTGATCGCGGCCTGCTTTTTCGGGGGAACCATGCTCTTGGGTTACGGGCAGTCGACCAATCTCTCCGCCCCAGTGCACAATGGTCGAGTCCAGCATTCCTCGCTGCTTGAGATCTTTGACCAATGCGGCGGACGGTTGGTCGGTCTTCTTGCAAATCGAACCGAGCCCTTTGACCAAACCGCTATGGTTGTCCCAAGGCTGTCCGTTATGAAACAGTTGCACAAATCGAACGCCCCGTTCAACCAAACGGCGGGCGATCAAGCATCGCGTGCCATACTCTTTGGTCTCCGGTTTATCGAGGCCGTACAAGCGATGCGTGGCAAGGGTCTCTTGTTCGATGTCCAACGCTTCCGCAGCAGCGGTCTGCATTCGGGCCGCCAGTTCAAAACTGGCGATCCGGGCTTCCAGTTCCGCTTCGCCTGGATGGTTTTCAAGATGGCGTCGATTCAAGTCTTGCAGCAGCGCTAAATTTTGGTCCTGAAATTTGCCTCGAACGTGCGGTGGCGGTTGCAGGTTGAGAATGCGCGGTTCCTTGGGACGCAAGACGGTCCCTTGGAACATAGCGGGCATGTATCCATTGGACCAATTGGTAACTCCATCGACCGGCAATCCGCCGGGATCGGTGAGCACCATATAGGCAGGCAAGTTTTGGGACTCGGTACCCAACGCATACACCAACCAAGACCCCAACGTAGGACGCCCTAGAACACCGGGAATCCCACCGTGAAAATAACGTATCGATACTTCATGACCGTTGGCGCCGGTGTGCATGCTCCTCACGAGGCAAATGTCATCGACGATCTCAGCCGTGTGCGGCAGCAATTCCGAAAGCTGAGTCCCGCATTGCCCATGGGCTTCGAACTGGAACGGACTACCGAAGAGTTTCTTGCTCGCTTCGTTGACGAAGCTGAAGTGGATATCCTCTTTGTAATCGGTGCCGTTGTACTTGGTAAGCTCGGGCTTGGGATCGGTCAAATCGATATGCGAAGGACCTCCGTGTTGGAACAAGGAGATCATGGCTTTGGCTTTGGGTTCGAAGTGCGTCTTCCTCGGAAGCAAATCATTGTGCGGCTTGGCCATCGCAATCGCTTTAGGCATCTTGCCCTGCTCTTGCTGCAACAACCAAGTCAAGGCGATCGATCCGATCCCCATTGCATTTTCGGCTAAAAACTGCCGGCGACTAAAGGTTCCCATGCTCGTTTTTCTCCTAGTCCACGTAAACGAATTCGCTCGAGTTTATCAAGGTATGACAGAAGTTGACCAGCACTTGCTTTGCAAGAGTGGAACCGGTTGCGATGCCGCGCGGGTCCTCTGTCATGGCCGCCCACTGATCGGCTGCGTGCTGCATTGAACTCGCAAACTCCTGCTCGCTTGGCGTTCGGCCGTAAATGAGTCGCCATGCGAAATGGAGTTGGGAGGGAAGGTCCGTGGGGCGGGTTTCGCTCGCGCCGGCGGCGTTGTTCGCAAAGAGCGACGGAACCTTTTTGCATTGTTCGAGAGGCAGAGGCACCGCTTCGCGTATCGCGCGCGTGGCCAGCAAATCGGCCTGTTGCCATGCATATTCGCCATTCATGAGGATCAACGATTGCGTTGCCACGGTGGATACTGGCCGTCGCTCGCAGTTAACGTCCATGACAGGAGCATCAAAACTTTGCAGCATGGCGATCGGCTGCGAGCGGCGAACTTGCAAATAAAGGCTGCGCCGTTTTTGTTGCCCGTCGACAATGATTTGGCCTGCTTCGTCCGCTTTGATGGCGATCGGCGGACCGTAGAGGCTAGCATCGAGCGTTCCGGCAGTCACGAGCATTCGATCGCGAAGGACTTCCGCATCGAGCCGTTGTAGCGATTTGCGCCAATAGAAAGCGTTCTCGGCGTCGACTGCGTTTTTGGCTTCGTCGCGGACGGCGCGTTGACGCCACGCGGTCGAATTCATGATCGTACGATGCAGTCGCTTTAGGTCCCAACCGCTCTGCATGAATTCATCCGCAAGCCAATCCAAGAGTTTTGGATTGCTGGGAGGCATACCGAGCTTTCCAAACTCGGATGGTGTTGGAACGATGGCCTGTCCGAAATGATGCATCCAAATGCGATTGACCAAAACGCGGGCGACCAACGGATGTTTTCCACTGGTCAACCAGCGAGCATAGGCCAATCGCCGACCGCTCGTTTTGAGGTTCGCGTCCCGTTCTGGAAACGATGGCAAATCCCCTTCGGCAGCGGCGATGGTCAAGTCGGCAGGCGGAACTTTCTGCTTGGGTTGTTGGTGATCACCGCGATGGAATAGCATGGTATCTGGGACGCGATCGGGTATTTCCGTCATCGCGCGCACGAATTCTTCTTTGGGCTTGCGAGCCCGCGTTTGGGCCATCTTGGTATCGAATGCGCTGAGTTCTTCGGCGGCCTTGGGAAGGTATTGGTACAGCACGCCGGGTGTGATATTGACGCTTGGATATTTTTTCAGGAGAGCGACTTGTTCCTCGGCCCGATCTTTCTCGGGCTTTTCATAAGCGATGCGGAGTTCCGATTGGAGGGGCTCCGCGTATTTGAGAAGTTCTTTATCTAGGGCCTCTGCCATAAAGACTTTTTGCTTGGCAGCTTTTTCTTCTGCAATTTTTTGCGCCTCCTGTTCGATGGTGGCAGCCAGCTCGCGGTCGCCTATCGTGTAGAGCGAAATGCGACGCGCGTCTGGGACTCGCCACTGTTGCCAATCCAACGCGGGCTCAAACACCGCTCGCATCGCGTAGTAATCCCATTGGGAGATGGGGTCATAGCGATGGTCGTGGCACTGCGCGCACCCGACGCTGACACCGAGCAACGACGAGCTAACGATTTTTATCGTATCCGCGATCACTTTGTTGCGAGCTTCCGGACTGTTGTCCCCGGCGCCGGTCCCATCGGCGGCCATCGTTAGGAAGCCGGTGGCCGTGAGCCATTCGATTTGCTCGGGGGTCCAGTCTCCATCGCGAGCTCCCGCGAGTTCGTCCCCTGCGAGTTGCTCGATGATGAATCGATCGAACGGTTTGTTTGCATTGAGTGATCGGATCACATAGTCCCGATACTTCCATGCCCATGGTCGGACGGCATCTTGAGTCGTTTGCCCTTCGGAATCTGCGTAGCCGGCGACGTCGAGCCAGTGCCTCGACCATCGTTCCCCGTAGTGGGGCGAATCGAGCAACACGTCGATCAGTCGTTCAAACCAATGCGTATCCTGCATTTGATCCCATCGATCTAATTCCTCTAAGCTAGGGGGAAGGCCGATCAAGTCAAAGTAGGCGCGGCGGATCAGCGTGGTGCGATCTGCTTCGGGAGAAAATGAAACACCGGGCGGCATGGCTTGAGCGAGCAGCGTGTCGATAGGCGACTGGATGCCCTCGCTGATGGGAGATACGGTTACGAGCGATGGTCGAACGATAGGTCGGAAGGCCCAGTATTCGCGATCCTCTGCAGTGATGGGAACTCCTGGTCCGATTTGTTCCGGTTCGGGGCGCTCTGTCTTGGCCCCTCGTTCGATCCACTCTTTGAGAATTCGCAATGGCTCCGCGGGCAGGTGCGCTTCGCCGGGTGGCATTTCGCCATCCACGACCCTTTGTATCAACAGACTGTCACTCGCCGTTCCCGCTGCGATCGCGGCGCCGGAGTCGCCACCCTGCTTCATGAAGCGAACGAGTCTGAGGTCCAGGTTGCCTTCTTTCTTGTCGGTCGCGCCGTGGCAGTCAAAACAATACTGCCGCAAAATGGGACGGATGTGCCGTTCGAAGGTGATTTCTTGCGAGCGAGCGTGGAGGGAAAAACAAAACGCAACGGCGAGGATCGCGATGGGCGCAATCAGCGCACTGGGCCAAGCGGGCGAGGCGAATGGGTGGACGAGATTATTTTTCAAAGGCGGGACCTGTCAGCAGGCGATGGTAGGTGGGCGGGCGGTGGGTGGGTGGGGCATCTACCCAGGCGGCCATTTTAGCGGACGGCCGCCCAAGAGGTGAT
>JANODW010000761.1:0-11693 GCA_031412875.1 Pirellula sp.
CAATGCTGAAGCCGATACGAGGGCGAGCTTTCGCCTCCATCTCGAAAAGGTAAGGCAAATGCTAAGAGCACGCCTGAGAGGGTCGCGTGAACTCCGGAATGCAGCATGAAATACCACAATGCAATCCCTCCCACTAAATAGATCCCCAAGGAATTGATCTTCATTCGATTGAATAGACACAATCCCGCAAAGACAAGCGCCGCGTAGCTCAAATGCCCTATAGACAATGCCTTGCTGTAGAAAATCGCGATCACAAGAACTGCACCCAGATCGTCGGCAATGGCCAAAGCGGTCAAAAAAACCTTGAGGCCCAGCGGAACGCGATTGCTCAAAAGCGAGAGGACGCCCAGCGAGAAGGCGATATCGGTTGCCATGGGGATACCGGCTCCTTTTTGCGATGGTCCTCCGTAGTTCAACGCGAGATGGATCGCCGCAGGAACCACCATGCCACCCACCGCTGCGCATATCGGAAGCAAGGCATTTCGGAACGAGTGGAGTTCTCCAATGTAGATCTCCCGTTCTAATTCCAATCCGACAAGTAAAAAAAAGATGGCCATCAACCCATCGTTTACCCAATGCTCCAACGACATCCCAGCAATCGTTGTGTGAAGTCCGCACAGGTAGGGCCCCGAAAGCGACGAGTTGGCAATCGCCAACGCGGCCAGGGTAAACACGACAAGAACCATTCCGCCGGCGCGTTCACTCTCGAAGAACTCCTTGAAAATTTTGGTTGGTCTCATGGCTGGCATTATATCTTTGGATCAAGCCGGAACGAAGGCTTATCTGGCACTCAGAAATTGGTCCATTTTTTGAAAAATCTGCTGCTTGGTCTGCTTCATGACCTAGTCTTCCGTAGGCGTCATTATTTTTCTTTCCACTGCCAACAGTGGCGGAAACAGACTGGTCGAGAGGAGAAAAGCTAAAGATGGATGATTGGATCCTGCGCAATCAAGAAGAGTCGTACCTTAGCCATTTAGAACAATTGGTGGTTCGACGATTGAAAAACGAGGCCTACGAAGATTTGGTTTGGAGCTCCCCAGCCAAGACCGACGACAGCCGCTTGAATCCCCTGTCATGGGAAATGAATCGCGAGCTCGATCGACTTGAGAACTTGGTCGCGGAAGAACTCAAGTCGTCGCGCATCGATTTGGAATAGTCACCGACTCTATTTCAGAGTGGTCATGTATTCGATCAAATCAAGGAATTCGGTGGGTGCGATGGTGCCCCCAAGGTTTTCCGGCATGCTGCTTTGTTTGGCCACCTTGCGTTCCTCGATATCTGCGACCTTTACCTTGCGAGTTTTCCCTTCAGGCAGCGCCAACGTCAATTCGGTCTTGGTCTCAGCCGAAACAAAGCCGGTGATGATCTCGTCGTCCGTGGTACGGATGATCTCGGTCAAATACTTGGGGTCCATCTTTGCACTGGGCTCGACGATCGATTCGATCAAATCGTGACGATTGAGTTTGGAGGCCACCTTGGTCAGCTCAGGCCCGAAGGCGTATCCTTTCCCGTCGATGACATGGCAATTGGCGCACACGCGTGCGAAGACTGCTTTGCCGTTCTCCGCTTTGCCGCGAAGGTTCTCGAGGGCGGCATAGGCGTTATTCCGGGCGACTTGTTGGCGGACTTCGGGCGCTGCTAGCAAGATTTTGATTTGCCTTTCCGCGGCGATTCCCGGTCCGGAGGTCGCTAGGTATTTCTCGATGGCAGCAAGCCCAGCGGGGTTCTTGCCGGCCAGCGCGCCGCTTTTGTAGAGAGGCTCCCAGGTTTGTTGCAGCGCCGCGATGGAATGCTCCACGACGTATTGCAACCACTTGTCTTGGTCGGTCGACGCGATTTTCATCAGGGCATCGACGGAAGATTCTGTCGGCACGAAGCTCAGGGCTCTGGCCGCTTCGGCGCGTACGCGGGGGTGGGTGTCCGTGGCGGCTTTGGCAAAGATCTCCATCGCGTTGGGAACCCAACGCATCATGTCCGATACCGTATGCACGGCTGCGGCCCGCGCTCGCGGATCGCTGGATGCAAGCACCGAAGCGATCAGCGGTTGATCGACGACATGGTGCGTTTGTTGAACCCATAGCGCCTCGGTCAGCAATCGCTCTCGTTCCGGATCGCTGCTCGGCAGTTTGGAAACCCACTCTTTGACCGCCGCAACCACTTTGTCGGTCGAGCGAGCCTCGAGCTCGCGTCGCACGCGGTAGCGAGTGCGTGGTTCATAGGCTCGCAATTGTTCGAGCAGTTCATATTCGCTTTTCCCAAATTGCGTGACCGGCTTGACCAGCGGTCGGTCTTTGGCGACCAATCGGTAGACACGCCCGCGAACATGATCGCGGTTGGGGTCGCGTTGTGAGTATTGCATGTGACCGATCAAAGCGTTGCACCAATCTCCGAACCAGAGGGCTCCATCGGGACCAATTTGCGGGTCAGCCGGTCGGAAGTTTTTGTCTTTGCTACTGATCAAGTCGTTGGGTTTGCCGTCGTCGAGCATCACCCGTTCGCCTGCAAAACCGGCTGCATCGTCTCGGATTCGAAAGCGGGGCATGCCGTTCATGTTGATGACGCATGCATAGGTAAATTGCCCTTGCAAGGCGTCGGGAAAATGTTTCGAGACGAGGAATTCATTCCCCAGCGCGGGCCGCATTCCTTGATTGTCAAAGATGGCGTCTAATCCTCGGCGGGGTCCGATTTGGTTGCCCGAGAGCGCTGTGGCCCAGTGCTGCTGCGCATTGGTCCCGTCGCCTACTATCCCTTGCCCCCAAGCATCAAACGTCATGCACCAGGGGTTGCCGTAACCGGGTGTCGTAAAGCGACTGATTTCAAACGTCTTGGGATCCAAAACAAAGGAGCCAGCCGCCCCCGACCATCGTTTGGGTCCCCAGGGTGTTTCTAGGGTCGTGCTCATCGCAACCCCCTCGAGCAAGTGCAACAAACCGCCGTGCGAGAATTCATACGCACCGATCGTATGGTGTGTGTCGTCGGTTCCCCATCCATCCATGATCTCTACCACTTGGTCGGCCTTGTCGTCGCCGTCGGTATCCTTGAGCCATATCAGTCGGGGTTGGTCCGTGACGAGCACGCCGCCGTTAAAGAATTCGAAACCGGTTGGGCAATGCAATTTGTCGTAGAACGTTTTGCATTTGTCTGCCGTTCCATCTCCGTCGGTATCCTCAAAGATCAAGAGACGATCATTGGGGTGTTTATCGCCCGGACGCCATTGTGGGTAAGTGGGCATGCATGCGACCCACAATCGACCTTTGCTGTCGAAGTTCAGTTGTACCGGTTTTGCCAATTCTGGAAATTTGGTTTCGTCTGCAAACAGTTTGATTTCCAAGCCGTCGGCGACGGTGGTGGCGGCGATAAACTCGTTCGGGCTCATGTATTTGAGTTCGGCTGGCTCGGAGTATTTTTGTCGAGGGTCACCAAAGCGAGTCGCTGGCACGGCGAGCGGATTCGTCTTTTCGTCATCGATCGGCGCGGGCTTTTTTCCGGCTGCAAGATCCCAGATGGCGGCGTCCCGCAAGGCTGCCATTTGACGAATTTTTACGTATTCGTTGGGGAACGTTTCATGATCCCAGGTGCGTCGCCCGCCATAGACGTACCAGCCGTTGAGCATGCGGTAGTCTTGTTGATGCACCCAGCTCTTGTCGACCACCGCAGCCTTTACCTTTGCAAACTGTTCGCTGGATGAGGAAGCGGCAGGTTTGCCAAAAAGCCCTTCGTCGAGCAGTTGTCCGATCGCCGCATCTCCTTTGTCATTCATAGCAAATCCAGCGAGTGTGAATTGGCATTTCGGCTCGGCGTCGTATTGTTTCTTGGTACCCTCGAAAAGGTCGACCACGGGCCAGTTGGCTTCTTTCCCAACTTGTTTGATTGCCTCAGCGTAGAGGGCGATGTTCTCGTTGACTGCGTCTGCGTTCGGTAGCAGCGGATCATTGCTGTTTTCGAAGGCGGCTGGGGTCACGAGCACAAAGCGAACTTTGCTCCCCGAATCATCGCGAGTGTAACGTTCTGAAAACTGTTGCAAGAACGAGAGGTAGGCGCGTTTGAATGCATCGACGCCGGCTGGTCCAGAATACGATTCGTTGAAACCAAAGAAACAAAGGACCGTATCGGGCGAAAAACTGTAAAGGGGGTCATCGAGCAGATCGTAGTTGCCTGGCCGTTGCCGATTCCCGACTTCGTCCGCAGGGCGGCCAAAATTGCGAACAACCAATTTCTTATCGGGAAAGCGGAGGTGCATTCGGGTTTCGAAGTTCCCGTACAGGTTCATCTTTTCGGCGGTGGAGTTCCCGACCAAAGCGATGCGTTCGCCTGCCATCAGCCCCAGCGGTAGCTTGGCCGGCATGAGTTCTGGCCGTTTTGTTCGATCTGGCTTCTTGAGGATTTCCCTGCCAGGGACGTCTTTATCCTGCGCAGGTAGCGAGGCGGCGAGTCCGATGCATAGCAGCGTTGCCGTTGCAAGAAAGGGGATAGAAATCGAGGCAGGGAGGCGGAAACAACAGCCTTGAGTTTTCAGCGAGCGATGCATTTTGGGTTTAGGCAGGCGGCAGGAGGAAGGGATTGGAAGGACGGGATCTATTTCCCGTCCATTCACCGGTTCGGGACCGTCGTCCCAAACCGCAACCGGATCAAAGAACTATCCTATTCATCCATGACGTCCGCTTCGCGGCTTCTCGCCAAATCGGTGACAGAATTTTCGAATTTCTTGGTGAGTTCCTGAATGGATTCTTTGGCCTTGTCTCGATCATCTTCGCTGATGAGCTTTTCTTTTTCAGCGGTATCGACTGCTTTGTTGGAATCGCGACGGACGTTGCGAATCGCGACGCGGCTTTCCTCGGAGAGGTCTTTGATCCGCGCGACGAGTTTTTTTCGAACATCGGTGCTCAACGGTGGGATATTGATACGGATGATGCGACCATCGCTTTGCGGGTTCAGACCCAGCTCGCTCGCAACGATGGCTTTTTCGATTTCCTTGATACTGGTGGTATCGAATGGGCGGATCACCAATTGCTGCGGTTCGGGTGCACCGACGCTTGCTAGTTGTTTGAGTGGAGTTTGGGAACCGTAGATCGTGACTTTTACCGAATCCAGAAGGCCGGGGGTAGCGCGACCGGTTCGAATTCCGGCGAGATTGTTTTTAAGAACGCCGAGCGCTTTGTCCATGCGGTCTTCGGTGTCCATCAAGATGTCTTCGACGCTCATATTGCTTAACTCCTAATTGAAAAGAGGCGGATAGGTTTGCTGTGTTTTGAAGAAGGTTGGGATTAGGTTGCGTTGATGAGGATCTGTTCCCCGGAGGCAGTACGCGGGCTGATTCGCGTCCCGACTTTTTGCCCGCTCACCGCTTTGACGATATTGCCCTCTTTCTTGAAATTGAAGATCAAGATCGGCAATTGATGGGTGCGGCACTGAGCGATGGCGGTGGAATCCATGACTTTGAGATTGCGTTCGATGACCGTGTCGTAGTCGAGTTCTCGATAGAGCGTTGCGTGCGGGTTTTTTTCTGGATCTTCGCTGTAAACTCCGTCGACTCGGGTTGCCTTGAGGACAATATCGGCATCGAGTTCGAGCCCTCGGTTGGCGGCCGCGGTGTCCGTCGTTACAAAAGGCGCGCCGGTTCCGGCGGCGAGAATGACAATGCGTCCTTTTTCCAAGTGGCGAATCGCTCGGCGGCGAATGAACGGTTCGGCGACCCCATCCATCTTGATGGCAGACATCACACGGGTGGTGCAGCCGATGTTTTCCAGCGCATCCTGCATGGCAAGTGCGTTGATGACCGTGGCGAGCATGCCCATGTAATGCGCTGTTGCCTCCTGAATCATCTCGCCGCTGGAGCCTTTGAATTGGGCTCCGCGAAGGATATTTCCGCCGCCGACAACCACCGCGAGCTGGCAACCGAGTTCATGCGCTTGTTTGATTTGCTTTGCGATCGCGGTCACTTCGTCCATACTGATCCCGCGTTCGCCGGAATGAGCCAAGCTTTCTCCGCTCAACTTCAATATCACGCGACGGTACTGGGGACGCTGTTTTTCAGGCGAATCCTCTGGCATATTTGGCTTGTCTTTACGAAGGAGTGGCGGCACACGGAAGTCTGTTTCCCGATCCCTGCTCCCAATAATAACCTGAAAACGCAATAGCCACGAGCAGGGGCGCTGCTTTGGATGGGTCGCACCTCGGCAAAGGCTGCTCGCACCGAGACGTTTGCTTGCTCAGTTGTTGAAAAACAAAAGAAAACAGCCTGCACCTCTTGCCGGACGAAATCAGTACAAAGAGCCGGCAACGGTCGCATCCAGTCCATCCGCTCCCTTTTCGCGACACGCGGTCACTCTTGCCGAGGAGGACCCTGCGCGGGTACGCTACGCAAAGACAAAATATTCTGACTCATCTACTCATGCGCTAAGGTTTCGCTATATGAATTTGTTCGAAGGCAAGAAGGGGTTGATTCTCGGGGTTGCAAACGATCGATCGATCGCTTGGGCCATTGCTCGCGAGGTCATGCAACACGGAGGCATCTGCGGCTTTTCTCATTTGCCCGATAAACCCGAGGATGAGAAGAAGAAAAATCGGATGCGGGTTTCCAAATGCACCGCAGAGTTCCCGAATCAAACTGCTTTCCTCGAGCCGCTCGATGTCCAAGACGATGCGCAAGTCGATGCGTTTATGAAAATGGCAGGCGAAAAAATGGGAAACATCGATTTCCTATTGCACTCGATTGCTTTTGCAGACCGCGATGACCTTTCCCGGGACACCGTGGAAACGAGTCGCTCTGGCTTTAAACTGGCGATGGATGTCAGTGTGTACAGTTTGATATCGGTGACCAATGCCGCTCGGCCAATCCTCAATACCGATGCCTCCGTACTGGCTATGACCTACTTCGGCGGCGAAAAATGCGTGCCCGGTTACAACGTGATGGGCATCTGCAAAGCGGCGCTCGATGCGACCGTCCGCTACCTCGCCTACGATATGGGGCCCAAGGGAATACGCGTCAATGCCGTGAGCGCGGGCCCCCTGAAGACACTTGCTGGAGTCGCCGCTGGCGTCGGTGAAATGCAGGAGTATTATGGCTATGTGGCGCCGCTGGGCCGTTGCGTAACGCACGACGAAGTGGGTCGCTCGGGGGCCTATTTGATGAGCCCCTACAGCGGCGGAATCACAGGCGAAATCTTGCATGTCGACGCTGGATACAACATCATGGGCAGTCCAGGCCGACTCTTGCACGAGTTTGCAAAGAAGTAACTCCAAACCAAACCACCCCTGGGTTTTCATGCTTCGGTTCTCCTTCCAAAAAGCGATTGCTGCGATGATCAGCCCTCTTGCGTTGTTGACATACAAACCGATGCCTCGCCGAGGTTGGTTGCCCGTTTGCCTTCTTTGGGGATTGGCTGTCTCGCTCAGCACGGCGACGGGTCTCGCCCAATCAACTTCGAAACCCTTTCCGCCAGAATCGAGCGTTGGCAAAAAGAAAATCGTGCTGGTCGCCGGAGAAACCGCATTGGTCGACACCCTAGGTCACCACGATTATCTCGCCGGCTGCGCGTGTTTGGACGCTTTGATCCGGTTGACCGACAACATTGAAACTGTCCAAATCAAAAATGGATGGCCGGATGACGAAAGTGTCTTTTCGGACGCCAAGGCGGTCGTTTTCTACTGCGATGGTGGCGGGTTGCAAGCCTTCCTCAAATCGCCTCAACGCATCGCTAAGCTTCAATCTCTTGCCGACGAACATGTCGGAATCGTTATGATCCATCAAGCCGTCGATTTCCCGGAAGCCAACGCCGAACAGGCAAAGGGCTGGCTCGGTGGGATCTACGTCAAGAGCGCTTCGGCCCGTGGTCACTGGGATAGCAATCACGTCGACTTTCCAAAACACCCGATTACCAGCGGAGTGAAACCATGGAAAATCAACGACGGTTGGCTCAACGCCATCGCGTTCGTCGACGGCATGAAAGGGGTCACCCCGTTGGTGTGGTCCGGAAAACAGTACGCTGGAAGCCGAGCCGGTTTGGACAAAGACATCGTCGCTTGGGCCTTCGAACGCCCCAACGGAGGACGCTCGTTTGCGTTCACGGGCCTCGATGCCCATTCGGCATGGTCCCTGCCTGGCATGCGGCAACTGGTGCTCAATGGCGTCCTTTGGTCCGCTGGACAAGATATCCCGCCCGAAGGAGCCCCTAGTTCGATCGATCAACCGGCATTGGACAGCATGCTTACCCCCCGAACGCCGAAGAAACCCCCACAAAAATAGCGAAACGCGTAACCGAAAAATCCCCCTCGCCAACGACAGGTTTATTAGCGGAACGGTGCAAACCGTCCGGTCTGGACCTGTAAAGTATCTCTGCCATCCGGCGGCCAACGACCAAAAAAACCGAGTTATCTCAATTAGGTCGTAGGATTTTTCGGTTTTGTCTGATATCTTTTATTAGTTCTTCTATTGCCGAATGGGGCGTTTTGGCTCGGGCAGAAATTCATTTTTTTGGAGTGTATCATTATGTTGCGGAAGAGATCTGGGTTTACGTTGGTGGAGTTATTGGTCGTCATCGCGATCATTGGCATTTTAGTGGGGTTGTTGTTGCCCGCCGTACAAGCAGCACGCGAAGCCGCGAGGCGGATGCAGTGTTCTAACAACATGAAGCAAGTGGGATTGGCGTCCCACAATTTCGAAAGTGCGTTCAAGTACTTTCCACCCAGGCGACACACCAAAGTCATGCCCAACACTGCGGGCGTAGCCACAACCTACAGCTCCGATGCGTGCGTTCAAGCGGTCATCCTTCCGTACATTGAACAGAACAGCAAGCTCGGGGCGTTCAACTTGGACTATGGAGTGAACTCCGACACGCACATTCAAACGGGCGCAGTGGTCGTCAATATCAATCTTCCTGGTCGACGAGGAGACGTCCCCTCATACCTTTGCCCCTCGGACCCATCCAGTGCTTTTTTTGGGACGACGGATCCAGCGGGTCGATTGAATTACATGGCTTGCATTGGCGGTGCGGACTTCCGCGGTGGCACGACGATTGACGGGATTTTTGCTGCCCCGAATCCCGCAACTGGGCAACTCCTCAAGGGACCGACGCACGGGTCGATCACCGACGGAACGAGCAACACGGCCTTGTTTGCTGAAGTCAAGCGAGGCACGTTTGCTTCGAATGCCACCGGCATGTTCGATCACACCACGGCCTTCATCGGTTCGACAGCCTATACGGGCACACAGAACACCGACGGACGCACGATCCCGCAATGCTTGCCTGGCGGCAACACGACCACTTCGTCATGGATCCGGTACACAGGCCATCAGTACTACCGTGCCCTTCCGTTCACGTTTATGTACACCCATACATTGCCGATCAATTGGAATCGCAGGGCTCAAGATGTAACGCGACAAAACTATAGCTGTGGAAATAGCAGTTTTGCCGCCGCTCACATTGCAGCATCCTCCAGCCATACCGGCGGGGCGACGGTGGTCAACGCGGACGGCTCGGTCAAATTCGTTTCGGATTCGGTGGACTTTGTAACTTGGCAAGCCATTGGCAGCCGGGCGGGCGGAGAAGTCGTTCAGACCCCAGAGTAATGTTTTTGCGTGAAAACGGAACGTATCGTCAGAGCAGGTCGGGTTCTCTCTCCCGACCTGCCGACGTTCCAGATCGAAACGGCCCAGTTCCATGTGGACCTAGGTCGATTTCTATTTCCATTCCAAACTCTTTTTTTTCAGACGGATCGAAATCAACAATGGTTAGATTTGCGTTAGTAACTTTGGTCTTAGGACTCGGACTCGGATGTGGCGGAGTCAGCCCCGGGGGGCCGCCAGCCGTTTCCAAGGAGGCGAGTACCGCTTTGGTCAAGGCGAGGGACTTGATCATCGAAGCCAGCGTGGGAGGGGTTAAGTTCGACAAGCTTACCGACTTGAAGCAAATGGAAAGCCAGTTCCCGGAAGGGGCCGAGGCGATCAAGAGCGGAGCGGTCGTTGTGGTTTGGGGCAAACGCATTTCCGAGGGGATCATCACTCCCCCGCAGATCATTGCGTACGAATCCAAGGTGCCGACCGATGGAGGCTGGGTATTGCGTGAAGACGCAAAGATTTCGAAAGTTACCGCCGCGGAGTTCGCAGCCGAAGCGCCCAAAGCATCCGGCCAAAAGTAACGCAGCGCACCAGATTTGCGGGATAGCCAAATTGGCAGGATAGTTTGCGGAATAGCTTGATAAGAAAGCTTGGTAGGATCGCTCAGTTTGGGAGATCGGGACAATCGTCCCGATCTTTTTTTTTTGAGTACCATGTTGCCGCGGGCATTGTTAGACTGATGAACCGCCCAATGCTGCGAAACTCTCTACGCAGATTCAGTAGATTCCGTCGCTATCCGTTGTTATCCAATCGATAAGACTTTCCTTCATTTTTTGTGGAGCCCACCTGTGCGTATAAGATTGAGCTTGGTCGTCTTTCTTCTTGCCTCCCATAGTTTGTTTGCCAAAGACACCTTCGAAAAAGTTGCGACCGTCGAGGGAGTGACCGAGTACCGTTACCCCAACGGTGCGAGAGTTCTTTTGCTGCCCGATGCATCCCGACCGACCATTACCGTCAACATGACGGTGCTTGTTGGGTCGCGGCACGAGGGGTACGGCGAAGCGGGAATGGCACACCTGCTCGAACACTTGGTATTCAAAGGAACACCTAGCTTCCCCGAAGTCCCCAAGGCCCTTCGCGATCACGGAGCCAGCTTCAATGGCACGACGAATGTCGATCGCACGAACTATTTCGAGACGCTCCCCGCGACCGAAGAGAACTTGGAGTTTGCCATCCATATGGAATCGGATCGGTTGGTCAACAGCTTCATCAAACGCGAAGACCTCATGTCCGAGTTCACCGTGGTTCGGAACGAATTCGAGCGTGGCGAAAACAGTCCTCAAAACGTCCTCTCGCAGCGCGTACAAGCCGTCGCCTACGAATGGCACAACTACGGTAAGAGCACGATCGGCAATCGCTCTGATATCGAACGAGTGCCCATCAACAACCTGCAAGATTTCTATCGCAAATTCTATCAACCCGACAATGTGGTGATGATTGTGACGGGCAAATTCGACGAGGCCAAGGCGCTCGAGTACACGACGAAGTACCTCGGATCGATCCCCAAGCCAACACGTCGACTTGACCCAACCTACACCGAGGAGCCGCCCCAAGATGGCGAGCGGTCCGTGGTCCTGCGACGCGTGGGGAGCCAAGGCGCTATCAATGTTGTCTACCATATTCCTGCTGCGGCGCACCCCGATTGGGCACCTCTCTCCATTCTGTCGAGCGTTCTTTCGGAAGACAAAGTCGGCATGCTCGACCAAGTGCTCGTAGAAACGCGACTCGCCACTAGCGTAGGCGCCTTTGCAGACAACTCGCACGACCCCGGCCTTTTTTCATTTTCAACCGAACCGGCCGAAGGGAAACTCGACAAGGTAAACGATCTGCTGCTCAAAACGATCGACGACATCGAGAACACGACATTCAAGTCAGAAGAGATCGAGCGAGCCAAGATTCGAGCCAAACGGCGCACCGAACAGACACTTTCCAATGCAGCCGGAATGGCTCAATCGCTTAGCTCTGCCAGCGCGTTGGGCGATTGGCGATTGTTCTTTTTGCAACGCGATCGCATCGCTGCAGTGACACCGGAAGACGTTAACCGTGTCGCCAAAACCTATTTCAAGAAACACAATAG
>JANODW010000762.1:0-8880 GCA_031412875.1 Pirellula sp.
CGGTTGATCCATTGGCTCCATTGGCTCCATTGGAGAAGGTGAGCGGAACCAGCTTTTGTGACTTGAGCAAATGTCCAAGCGTATTCTGTTCGCATCCCAAACCGATCAAAACAAAAGCGGCGATGTTTGGGTGCCGTGCGATGCCGCCCAAGACTCGGCTCAGGGTGAGGTGCTTGATTCCTTCGTAGGCCATGCCGCACCCGCTATCGTGCTTGAATGCAACGACTCCATCGACGCCTGGGAAAGCGAGAAGCACCTCTGGAGTAAAGTGGTTCGCAACAAAGCGAGAAACGGCTGCCGAGCAGTTGACCGTCGAAATCACCGCGATATAGTTGCGAGTCCCAACCGAGCCATCGGCGCGGACAAAACCCTCAAACGTGCGACCGTGAATGCGAGCAAGCGGCTTGGGTGTTTCGGTTGCGAGCCCGCTGTAGTCGATTTTGTGTTCGCATCGCAAATTGTGATCATGCACGTGATCGCCGGGTTCGATCGGTTGGGTAGCAACTCCAATGGACCAACCGTACTTGGTCACCGGCTGGCCGGCAGGGATGGATTGGATTGCTAGTTTATGACCTGCGAGGATATTGGTTTTTAAAGAGACAATTTTTTCGTTGAGATCGATGGTTTGCCCTTGCCTAAGCGGTTGCAGCGCTACGATACAATTGTCGTCCGCGTGGAGTCGAATCCAGCTTTTGGTTCCCATTGCCATTTACGTTCTTGTTCTTTCTAGGTGCATCATGCAGCAAGTCAAAATATTTAAAAGTGTTGATACGGAATTGGGAGATATGGAATCTCAAATCAACGAATGGATTTCCAAGAGCAATGTCAAGGTCCTGTCGATACAAGGGAATATTTCTCCGCAGGCTGGCAAGCACGGTATCCAAGGATCGTTTAGCGCCGCCGACGTGCTCGTGATTGTACTTTACGAAGAGTAGATTGGAGAATCGCAATGACGCGTGTTTTGGTTTTAGGAGCGCACCCGGATGATGCCGAATTCTTTGCAGGCGGATTGCTTGCTTCCCATCAGCAAGCTGGCTCGACGATTCGGTTGGTGAGCGTTACCAATGGCCAGTCGGGCCATCAATCCGTTCCGTCGCCACAACTCGTTTTGCGTCGTCGCGAGGAAGCTGCGAAAGCAGGCCGCGCGATCGGCGCTGAGTACGTCACATGGGACTTCCCGGATGGATCGTTGCAGCCCACTCTCGAATTGAGAATGGCGATCATCCGCGAGATTCGGACGTTTTCTCCCGACTTGGTGTTGACGCACAGGCCGTTTGACTACCATCCAGACCATCGGGCCGTTGGAATTGCTGTGCAAGACGCGTCGTATATGGTGTTGGTCCCCAAGATACTGCCCGAGGTTGTTTCACCGCGAGTGGAACCGATTGTGGCTTACATGGCAGACGCATTCACTCGCCCCAGTCCGTTCCATGCAGATGTGGCACTGGATGTTTCCGAGCATTGGGCCACCGTCTTGCAAATGCTGGATAGCCATGAGTCTCAATTTTACGAATGGATGCCGTGGATCGATGGCGTTCTTGAGACGGTTCCCACGGGCGTCGAGGCGCGGCAATCTTGGTTGGCGAAGTGGTATCTCGAAAAGACGCAGTGGCGGATCGAGCGGTTTTGGAACAAAGAGAGTGGGGTGGTGCCAAAACTAGTCGAAGCGTACGAGTTCTCCGAGTATGCAGGCAAGCCATCCCTGGCGACGATTGAAAAGTTGTTTCCTGGAAAGAAACGATTGCAAGCAACGTTTCCGGTCTAGGGTTTAGCAGCGGCGGCCGGGAGCTGGCATTAGTTGGGGGATCCAGGACGTGTTACAGCAGGCTGAACGGCCGGCCGCGCGGTGGTTGTGTTTGTTGGTAGGACGGTACCAGAAGGAACGGTTACCCCCTGTTGATTTTTGCTGTCGACGAGGCTCCATCGTTTACCGTTGAGTCCGATGGCAGCGTTCCATTTCAAATCGGGCAACAGAACCAAGGAGGTGATGCTCGAGCCATTGATCTTGGCGCTTCCCCACTCGGTATCCACGGAAATCGATTGCAGATCGGTTGCACCGGTGATCGAGTCACCATTCTTGAAAACGACAGTTGTCGATGGATCGTCAGCGGATGCAAGCTTGATGCCGGCGACTTGCGACAGCAGGATCTTGACTTCACCAACCGCACCTTTGAATGGCAACTCCGTGATATCCGTCCAAGTGCCAACAATTTTTTGGCCACCCATCATATCGACCGTAACGGTCAGTGGTCCCATTTTCGGGATTGAAGCTGCGGGTACCCGCACTGCCGTAGCGGTGGCCGTGGCTTCTTGCGAGAAAGCGAAATGGCCTAAGCTGAGAGAGCCGACCAAGCAAAACAGGGGAAAGGCGAAGTTTTTCATGGTTTTTTCTTGCAAAACAAATAGATGGACTGAACAAATCCGGACGGTTCCGGCGCGGGACCCGTCTAGTCTAATTCGACAATAGTGCTGAGCAAGAGACTTCTCAATTGCCATTCCAGGCATCAAAATCCATCGCGATCGTTCTTATTGGTCGCGATAGACTTGGGTGCTTTCTTCCTTGATAACCGACCCTGGTCGCAGTTTGCTCTTCAAGCTAGCCCGCAGGACGTGGGTGCCTTCGCGGGCGTGTCGCACCACGATCCGGACGGTTTGTTGGTCTTTGGATTTCATTTGGGGGATCGGCGCAAACTGCACCGAACGTGCAGAGGTTTGGTAGTTCACCGGCGCATCTACTTGTTCAACGCTGGCACCGTCAGGCAGATCGATGGCGAGTTGGATGTCTTGATCGATGCGTGTTCCCGTGTTCACGATTTTAACGATGTAGGTTGTTTTACCTTCGGTCTCGATTGGATCGTTGTCATCCTCGATAGAGAATGCGAGTTCGCTCTGTCCCTCGACACGAACGGGCTTCTCGATAGAATCGGTCCGTATGGCATCTGCGTTCGCTTGCATTCTCAGCACGAAATCACCTTCTTCGACGGGCAAGAGAGTTAGTTTCGTGGTGGCTGTTTTTCCGGCGGCCAATTCGGTGAGGAGCCATTTGACGGCGTGTTGTTCGGGAATGTAAACGCCTTCGTTCTCGGTGGAGTTAAACTGAAGCCCCATCGGCAAGAACACGGTCATGTAAACTTCGGTGGCGATCGCGGTGCCTGTATTGCTGATGCTTGCTGTGTAGGTCGCTTGCCTTTCCAAGTAGCGAAGCTTAGGACCTTCGAGACCGATTTGAAGTTTTGGCGAGATGACTTCGATGGTAGCTGACGATTCGTTTGCCATGGCATTTTCGCCGATCGCTCGCATGATATTGGAGACTTTGCCAGCGGAGACGGCGGTGAGTTCGATATCAAATTTTTGGGATTCGCCGGGAGCGAGATCGCCGACGGAGAGTTCGAGAACTTTAGCCCCAGAGGCGTGTCGCATGTTTTGGGGAACATCTTCTTCGAGTCGCACATTGCGAGCGGTGCCGGTACCTGTATTGGAAACATCGATGAAGATTTTGAAGCTGTCTCCTCCGAGCACCACCGATTCCAGCAGTTGTTTGACGACCAGTTTGGGCTGAGTGCTCATGGTGCGCACGGAAGCTTGCGCGGCAAAATTGACGCTTGCGACCGATCCGATTTCGCCTTCCGAAATGGGTTCCAATTCGATGGTGATGGTTTGTTCCGAGCCCGCCGGCATTTCACCGAGCTTCCAGGCCAATTGGACACCGCTCTGCTGTGCTTGAGGGCTCGTACGTATCAATTTGGCACCCTTGGGTACCGCGTCGACTACTTGTACATCGAAGGCCGTTGCGTTGCCGACGTTGCGGACCAATACAGTGAAGATCGCTGGAATCCCCACTTGCACTTCACCGGGCGCGCGTTTGCGAATCTCTAAACTGGGATTCTGCGCACCATCAAGCTGCCGGACTCCGGGTGCTGCACTTGAAAAACCGGCGGCATTTGCGAGCGATTTGGGTTGCAGGTTAGGGCTGGTCGCATCGGACCGCGGTGTTTGCTCGATGCGGGGTGGTGGGGGCTGGGTTGGGGAACCTAGCGTTGCCATGGGAATCGATTCGAGCGGGTTAGCGGAGGTTGGGAAGTTGGGCGTTCGCGGGACCGGGGTATTTTCGTTTGGGTAAGCGTTGTTGGAGGGAAATCCGGCTGTGGGATTGGATTCCGAGATCGGCAGCGAGCGGCCGATGTTGCCGTTTGCCCCGATGTCGGTTGGAACCCCGATGTCTGTTGGAACCCGGGGCGAACCGAGGGAGGCGGAACCCATCGTGGGAGCTGGCAGGTTTGTGTCGGGTCTTGCGTTGGTTGGTTTGGGCGCCGAATGATTGACCGCGTTCGGGAATGGCGTGGGCTGACTTGGAGGCAGGGTGCGCGGGATATCCGACAGCGAGTTGGGCATGGTCGGCAGCGAGTTCGGCAGCGAGTTCGGCGGGCTGGGAAGGGTGTTGGGAAAGTTAGTCGGCGGCTCAGCCCGAACACGGGGGCTGGAATCGGACGGGGCTGGGTTGGCCGAAAACAGTGAATTGAATGCATTCGTACCGGAAAGGGCGCTCAACGGGGGAGGCTCTGCTAGTTTGCCGCCTGAGTTTGTATTTCGAATATTGGTCGGCAGGTCATTGGGCGTGGCTTGGCGGCTGGAGGATTCTTGAGAAGCGTAATTGGCGGGCACAACGCGGTTGGCGGGGCGCGCTTCCGAGTCCTCTTCGAACGGAAAATGGGATGAGGCGGAGGAACCATCGTTGCCGCGAACGAACGGAGCAGGCGGCCAGCTCGTTGACCCTAGCTCCTCGTCGGTGTCACTTGCAATTGGCTGAGCGGGTTGATTGGCGTAGGGCAGTTCATTTTGGGGTGCGGAAGCATCGCTGACACGTGCATCGCGTTGCGCCACAGCCATTGCCAGCACAACGAGAACTCCGGTCAAAACAATAGCTGCGGCAGCGTAGGCGAATCGCTTCATGTACCTGACATCCTTGCCGGTTACCTCTGAATGGATCAATAAAAACAGTCAACGTCAGGTCATATCAAAAATCCTACTCTGACGGAAAGGCCAATCACTAGCAATTGATACGATCGGAATATCGGGCTAGAATCCCGTCTCGGCAGCATTTCTGCGTTTACTCCTTACCATTTTTGCGACGGTTGTTTGCAACAACTGAAATCTAATGAGCGAATTGTGCGACTTTGGCCTCATCGGCTTGGCTGTCATGGGCGAGAATCTTGCTCTCAATGTAGAGAGCCGAGGCTACCGCGTCGCGGTGTTCAATCGCTCCCTCGACAAAGTAGACGACCTAATGAAGGGTCGCGCCAGCGGCAAGAACTTTCTGGGGTGCCATTCGATTGTCGAGATGGTGAAGAGTTTGAAGCGGCCGCGATTTGTCATGATGTTGGTCAAAGCAGGCCCGGCAGTCGATGATCTGATCGAGCAATTGCTTCCTCATTTAGAGCCTGGCGACATCATCATCGATGGGGGCAACACGCACTTTGCGGACACCGAGCGGCGGACGCAGTATGTCGAGAGCAAAGGACTCTTGTTTGTGGGAGCGGGAGTATCTGGCGGCGAAGAAGGAGCACTCAAGGGACCGAGCCTCATGCCGGGTGGCAGCAAAGCGGCTTGGGAAACCATCAAGCCGATCTTTCAGTCGATCGCTGCCAAGGTGGGTCCGAAGAATGACATTCCGTGTTGCGAATGGGTGGGACCTCGCGGTGCTGGCCACTACGTCAAGATGGTGCACAACGGGATCGAGTATGGCGACATGCAATTGATTTGCGAAGCCTACTTTCTATTAAAGGAAGCAGCGGGCCTCTCCAACGACGAGCTCTATAATGTCTTCTCGGAGTGGAACAAAAGCGAGCTTCAAAGTTATCTCATCGAAATCTCTCGGGACATTTTCAGCGCCAAGGACGATCAAGGTGGCGATGGATACTTGGTCGACAAGATCGTGGACGTTGCTGGTGCCAAGGGGACTGGGAAATGGATGAGCCAGTTGGCATTGGATTTGGGGGTTCCGTCCACATTGGTGACCACCGCCGTTTATGCCCGCTCGCTATCGTCGATCAAAGAGGCGCGGGTCCGCGCAAGCAAGATCCTTCCTGGTCCGGTCGGATCGCACAACGGTGCCTTTGATGTTGCAGTAAAAAAGTTGATCGCAGACAAAAAAGGATTCGTTGAGGCGGTCAAGCAGGCGTTGTATGCATCCAAGATTTGCTCTTATGCGCAGGGCTTCGTTCAGTTGCAAGAGGCGAGCAAGGAGCACAAATGGGATCTGAACTATGGCGACTGCGCTTTGCTGTGGCGAGGAGGCTGCATCATTCGAGCGCAGTTTTTGGATCGGATCAAAGAAGCGTTTGACAAGCAACCCGATCTAGAAAATCTTTTGCTTTACCCTTACTTCACCCAAGCGATCGAAAAGGCTCAAGAGTCTTGGCGAGCGGTTGTGATGGCCGCCACTCACCTCGGCTTACCAGCACCTGCATTTAGCACGGCGTTGGCGTATTACGACAGCTATCGTCTCCCGAGATTGCCAGCAAACTTGCTTCAAGCCCAGCGGGATTACTTTGGTGCCCACACGTACCAGAGGTTGGACAAGCCCGGGACTTTCCACAGCGAGTGGCTGGATCTTCGCAAGAAGCCGTCATGATCCAGTTCGCGATGGTTTTCGAGATGCTTTTCGCAACCATTTACCGGGTTGTTTATTGATTGCGCTACCTCGATGTCCTACATTCAATCGTAGGAAAACCAATGGGCCACCTGATCGCCCGCACAACCGTCAGAACCCTCGCAAGTGTTTTGCGAGGATAGCCGTGCGGAATTGCGATTGGGAGGGCTTCACCCTAGCTGGTGCGTTTTAGCGGAATCCCATCGCGGTGTCACAAAAATCTTCAGAAACCCCGAACTTCATCGTGCCGCCACCGGCGGGCGAGCGCTCGTCGGTTCCTCCCGTCCCTCCCCCTTTGCCAGTTAACCCGGTGCCAGTTAACTCGGTGCCAGCTCCTCCGTTACCGCGAAGGGCTTTGCATCCGTCGGGTCTTGGAGATGTCGCTAAGAACCATGTCGCTAAGAACCATGTCGCTAAGAACCATGTCGCTAAGAAGGATGTCGCTGAGAAGGATGTCGCTGAGAAGTTTCCATTCGAGGGTGGGCGCCGCAGCGGTTTGAAGGAGCGTTCGGCGGATGGCGATATGGCAGCGAACCGTCCACCGCGGGCATTGGCTACCGGCCCAACTCGCGTACCTGGTTCGGGGTCGCCCGACTTGCAGGGAACCGAGCGGGGTTTGGATCAAGACGATGGAAACTGGATCCATCGATGGTTGCCGATGACACTGCGAGAAACACCCTCGTGGATGGTGAGTCTGACGATTCATGTGGCGATCATTCTGCTGTTGGCTTTGATTCCGTTGAGCGAGCGGATTCGATCGTCGATCTCGGTGTTTGCTGGGATGAGCGAGCAGGAGGACTTAGGGGACGAGATGTCGGTAGCTGAGATCCAATCCGATTCTGCGGAGCTTGAGTCGAGCCAAGAGTTGGCTGCGATTCAGGAACCGAGCCTTACCGATTTGGACATCCCCGATTTCAAGCCTTCGATCACCGGTTCCGACCTGTTGATACCCAATGCGTTTACCAGTGGGCTGCGAGGCCGAACCGGTCCGATGAAGGATGCATTGCTACGAGCTTATGGGGGCACACAAGGGACTGAGGATGCCGTTCAAGCGGGCTTGAAATGGCTTGCTCGCAACCAACGTTCCGACGGTACTTGGAGTCTAGTGGGTCCGTATGGAGAAGGCGCGGTGAGCGAAAACAAACCGGCGGCAACCGCGATGGCCATGCTCGCGTTTATGGGAGCTGGAAACACCCACCAAGCAGGCGAATACCAAGCCAACGTTCTCAAAGGCATCAATGCGATCAAGAGATTTCAGGACACCGAGGGTTTTTTTGCGGACCAATCGGTGGGCAACCAAAGGACCTATGCGCAGGCTCAGTGCACGATTGCGGTCTGCGAGCTCTTTGGGATGACGGGAGATCCGGATTTGAAAAGCGTCGCTCAAAAATCGGTTCGCTATGCCGAGAAGTCCCAAGGAAAAAATGGCGGATGGCGATACCAACCTCGAGAGAGCGGTGACACGAGCGTAACGGGCTGGTATGTCATGGCGCTGATCAGTGCCCGCATGGCAGGTTTGGATGTCGACAGCGAGGTCCTCGAGCGGGTCCATGCATTTCTCGATACCGTGCAGCGCAAGGGTCGAACAACGCAATCCAATCCTGATGGTGAACGCTACGCGTATCAATCCTTTTCCATGGCAACTCCGTCGATGACCGCGGAGGGGATGCTCTGCCGATTGTATTTGGGCTGGGGGACCAAGGACCCGAGGATTGAAAGCGGAGCCGAGTTCCTTTGCTCGCAACCCTTTTCGGCCGATAGCGGTCGAATATCTTATTATTATTGGTACTACGCAACGACGACTCTGCATCACATCGGAGGCAACTACTGGAGGGAATGGAATGAGACTATGAAGCAGGTACTGCCGAGCTTGCAGGTCAACCGAGGGCGCGAGGCTGGTAGCTGGGCGCCTGGAGAGGATCCTCATGAAGGAGGGGGCGGAAGACTATACACTACCTGCTTTGCAATCTATTGTCTGGAGTCTTACTACCGTCATCTCCCATTAAGCGAAATGGCTCCCAAGGAATGAAACCCAGTACGCTGTCCGATCGATCGGAGTGGATGGATGCATCCGGGTCGTCCATTGCGCTCGAGAGTGCGATCGGTATTCTTGAGACATTGGGTTGGGCAGCGGCGATGGTCGCGCTCGATCAAATGGCCAAAGCGGCCAACGTGCAGGTCGTTCAAGCGGAATGGAACGACATGCTAGGATCGGTGATCAAGATTGCAGG
>JANODW010000763.1:0-8690 GCA_031412875.1 Pirellula sp.
AGGGAAAGAAACGCGGTACTCTTGTCCTTTGGAAGGTTCTCCAGGGCGTACAGCCATAGCTGACGAGTCCCTTTGAGAGTACCGTCTCCTTTCTCAACGAGCTCTTTGTTCTCTTGGCGTCGGACCTTGTCCACAGCCTCAACGGCCTTTCGCGTCGGAAAAAACTCGACGCTGGTTACTTTCCAATTGGCGTCCAGACCCAGTAATGCACGATAATGTTCAGTGGTTAATTCGTTCATCCCAAAAGGATAACGAATCTCCAGCGATTTCAAAACTACCCACTAAAATAGGCGAAAAACCCTTTTTTGATGAGTTTGACGCTATCGGTCCAGACACTTGTTAGCCCGCTTCGCTTCGGAGGAAGACGCTCATGCCGAATACCTCTTCGAAAAGATCTCCGGACTGACGCACCGTCAATTGCTCCAAGGAAACGTCCTCGATACCGTGCGTGGCAATCGTGAGCCGGTCCCCGTCACGACGGCAGCGAATATTGCTGATCCGTTGCGATCTCGATTCGTCTAAAGCGATGGCTAGCCTCAAGATCGCGGCAAGTTTCGCGACCGCAACACGGTCGTTGCGGTCCAGCGTCGCATAGCCCTCGTGGTCCGGTTGAGGAGACGACCGTCGATGGTATCTCACGATCAGCGCCACGAGCAATACGTCGCGGACCGACAAACCAAACAACTCGCTGTTGCGAATAATATACATCGCGTGCTTGTGATGGCTCCTCGCATTGAGAAAAGTACCAATCTCATGGAGCAATGCGGCTAAGTACAAAAGCAGCTCCATCCGCTGGTCTAGCTGATGCTCCTCAACCAAATCTGAGAATAGCTTTCTCGACAATGTCGCAACGTGCCTCGCGTGTGTTTCGTCAAAGGCCATCTTGCGACCCAAATTGATCGCGGACCGGATGATCTGATTGCGGAACTCTGCGGTCCAAGCATCGCGCACCGCCAAATCACTCAGTAGACCGTCCCGCAGATTCGTATCGGCAATGTGAATCTTTTGGCAGTTGAACTCCTTGGCCAACAAAACGTAACTCATCAATGCGGGCCAAACCGTATCCGCGTCCGCGTAGGTCAACCCAAAGCGGGCCACCAAATCATCTTCTTTGAGTACGCTGACCAGTTTGGCAAAATCCAAAAGCCCATCCACCGGAACGCTGCAGATCTGTTTGTTGAATTCGGCCCCGGCGACGTTGGCCGCAGCCAATCGAACGTCACCGCCAATAGCGACCATCTGGATCTGTTTGTCCGAATCGACATGCTCGTAGATTTGGTGGACCAACCGATGGATCTGGCTCTCGATGATGGCTCGCTGTTTCGCGTGCGATGTGTTCAGTTTGTCGACCTGTTCAAAGAGCCGAAGCGATCCCAGGCGATAGGTATTGGAGAACAAAACATTGCCCCCTCGAACGACAAGGATTTCGGTGCTGCCGCTTCCGACTTCGACCACGATTGTCTTGACCGAGGCGAGCACGGGGTTTGCTTGCAATAGCGGCTGGATTCCCATGTAGGTGATCCGATTCACTTCTGCTTCGTCCAGCGATTCGACTTCGAGGCCGGTGGCGATATACATTCGGTCGATGAATGCCAATCGGTTGCTGGCTTCGCGAACGGCGCTGGTTGCCACCACGCGAACTTGATCGGGTCGTGAGATTCCGTATTCCAGCATCAATCGCCGATAGCTTTTGAGAACGACCGCGCATTCCTCGATGCTTTGGCGAGATATGCGCTGGATAGTAAACGTGTCCTTGCCCAGCGAGACGGCTTGAGAAACTTCCTCGAGGATACGAACGCTGCCTCGGGCATCAATCTCCGCGATCGCCATCCGAACGCTTGTCGCGCCGATGTCCACAACGGCAACGGGACGAGCCGCAGCGCTAGCCGAACTGGTGGAGATCCTATTGAGTGGAGCGGATGACATAGTTGGACAAATGCAGGGATGCGATAGCTAAATGAAAAGAGCGTTCATTGGATGATAGCTGGAAATTCCAATGGTTTGTAGGCTGTTTCGATCTTTAATCTTTTTTGCAAAATGGCTAAAGTCTGGCCAATGGAGCGGGTTCAGATTTCTGACCCAGCAAAACTATCCCGAGTCAACTGACTTTCAGGAGATGCGAGCATGGACGCAGCGTCAAATTTCAAAACATTCTTGGTTGCTTTGGCGGCCAGTGTAGGGACCGCCTCGATCGCTTTTAGCGACGACGCAGCAACCGATTCGCCTTGCAAAGGAAAGCAGTGCCAGGCGGCGACCAAAGAAGGTAGCCCATGCCCGGACGGGGTATGCTGCGATGGAAAAGTCTGTGATGCAGGCAAATGCCCATCTGAAAAATGTGCGGGTGACACCGTTGCCAGCGACAGGGCCCCCAGCGACCGAGCCCACAGCGAAACCTCCCAAGCCAATGGGGGCCTAGCAGCTTTCGTGAGCGAGTGGCTCTGCAAAAGCCCTAAATTTTCCGCGCAAGTTGCCATCCATTTTGGAGCACCGCCCACCCAAGAAAGAACGACGGCAGAAGTTTTCGTGCACGACGACCACGCGGGTCGATTCAGCAATTTCAGCATGGGTGGAAGCGTCAGCAGCGATTTAGGAGTGGCCGGCAAATTCGTACTTGCCGAGCGGCACTTTGACTTGCTCAAAACCAAAAGCGATGCGAACCATGCCACCCGCGTCGTTCCACAAATTGCCAAGCCGATGCGATTTACAGAACGCATCCCGCGAATCCAGTTGGGAGAGCTCGTCAACGACGTCATCATTTGCGGGCATCGCATTTGTTCAGGCAACAAGTGCTATGAAGTCAAAGACGAACCGGTCAAGGGGACGGCATGTGATAAAACAGAGGAAGCCGCTTCACATGAAAATGAGACCGACGAGCAAATTCTCGTTCTTCCTATGGCTCCTCCCGCACCTCCGGGAGGTGAGATCGCTTTTGCCCAGATTGGCGATTCCGAATCGGAAGCGACTGCAATCCTTCGCAACAGTGGACTAGGCAATGTCAATATTTCCGTACCTGTAACCACCGTCGTGGATCTGTTGGTAGCAAAGACAGAACTGTCGACTCGACTGGAAATGACAAACCAATTGATGGATGAGCGTCAAGCCACCATGCAACAAATCCAATCGCTGGCAAATCGCAATGCGACCCTCTCCACACAACTCGCCGTCGCTGAAGCTCGCAATCAAATGTCCGAAGCGCTCACTGCAAGCGTGGTGGAACGCGCCGAGCTTGCAATCAAGCTAGCCTCCGTCGAACCGAAGGCCGGAAAAGTCTCGGCTTCAACGAGCGTTGTGCAAACGATTCAAGAAGACCTCTCCAACATTCGTCGCCAGATTGCATTGCTTCGCAGATCGCCTGTGCCGTTTGCCCAGAGCTACGTAGGTACCGAGACCGTGCAACCCTATGTTCCCACGGCGCAGCGCCCCGCCTCTCCCGTTTCGAAAGAGAACGAAACGACTTGCGCTGGGGATGTTACCGACACTATTTCCACCGTCAAGTGAATAGGGTCAAGTGAATAGGATGGAGGAAATGTCACTTCCGCAAATCGATCCCATTTCCACCCAGATGGATCAGCTACGAGTTCGATTGCGGATCGTGGGTCGAGAGCAAATCCCGGCGACGCAGAGCGCGGGAAGGGTGGTCGCTGCGGACATTCAAGCGTTCCGCGACAGCCCAGCAACGGATGTTTCGGCCATGGATGGATATGCGGTGCGCCGTTGCGATATCGATTCGGAGGCCTTGCCCGTCACCGGGACAGCGACGGCGGGTTCCGTCCCGTTGCAACTTGCTCATGGATCGGCCGTTCGGGTTTTTACGGGCGGGCCCGTTCCGACGTCGGCCGAGTGTGTGGTTCGACGCGAGGATTGTTTGGAATCCGACACGCACGTGTCGATTCGATTGTCCAAAGAATCCATAGTCCCAGGACAGCACATCCGCAGGCGCGGGGAGAATGCGCGTGCGGGGCAAACGGTAATCCAAGCGGGTTCGCTTTTGAACACATGCCGTTTTGCAGGTGCCATGACATTTTTGCCGGAGGACACGCTTGAGGTTTTCAGGAAAGTACGCGTCCATGTCATCAATACAGGGGACGAGCTGATCGAATTTGGGCAACCTATTGAGCCGTGGCAGATTCGAGACTCGAACGGTCCCTTTTTGGAATCTAGTTTTTCATATATGCCCTGGGTGCAAGCGCGCCGCGCGAAAGTCGCGGACCAGCGTGAACAGACCGAGCAGGCGATTCGCGAAGCCCTCGATCAGTGCGATGTTCTATTGCTCACAGGTGGCGTCTCGATGGGGGATACCGACTACGTCCCCGACTCCATTCGCTCTGTTGGCGGCAAGGTTGTCTTTCATCGCATACCGATTCGCCCGGGCCGACCGATGCTGGGCGCTCATGGTCCCGATGGCCAATTGATCCTTGGGTTGCCTGGCAACCCCCTCAGTGTCGCTGTCACCTTCCGTCGCTTTGGTTTAGATCTCATCCGGCATGTTGCCGGCATTGCTATGCCGACACCGGTCCCTGCCATGCAAGTCGAATCACAGGACGGAAAGTCGATAGATTTGACTTGGTTTCGACTGGTTGCCATGCAAGCCAACGGCAACCTCGGCCTGGTCGCCAGCCAAGGCTCTGGGGACATCGCATCGCTCGTTCAATCGGATGGCTTTGTGGAGATCCCACCTAACTGCAGTGCATCAGGAATCAGAAAGTTCTATGCTTGGTAGGAAGCTTGGCCAACCCGAAGGATAGGGCGCTTCGACGGAGACGGTCTCGGCATTTTGCGGATGGCGGAACTGAATTTTTCTCGCATGCAAAGCGATGGGCGACTCGCGCTCGCCTGGAGTTGTTCCCAACCAATCGATGGTGCTGCCATATAGGATATCGCCGATGATGGGGTACCCTCGCGATGCGAACTGCAATCGGATTTGATGCATGCGCCCTGTTTCCAATTCGATTTCTACCAGGTTGCTTAGCTGCCCGGTGCTCAACGTACAGATTCCAAGGGTGCGAAAGTTCAATACCGCTTCCTTCGCTCCTTCGTCTGCGGCCGACACCAATTCGGCCCTCGGTTCGTTGGGAACTTTTCGCATGGTATCTCGCCAGGAATCGGACCTTGGTCCGTTCATGATGGGTACCATGGCATGATAGATTTTATTCACGGTGCGTGCCGCAAACTGATCGCTGAGCCTTCGCAGCGCGCGTTGATTGCGTGCAATTACCATGGCCCCCGAGGTAACTCGGTCCAGTCGGTGCGGGATGCCGACGAAGGGCGTGGGAGCTAGGAGGTCGCGATGCTGCAGTTGCTCTGCAAGAAGTGTTTGGAGACTCTCGACGCCGGGCACCGCCTGCGTCAAAACTCCCGATGGCTTGTTGACAACGACAAACCAAGAGTTCTCTAACAAGATTTCAATCATGGTCAGCCATCAAGTCGGTGCAAAAAAAAACGAGAAGCACCGGCCACGAATTCGAGTCATCATAACTGCGAGCTCATTGGGCTTCTCGTTATGGTTATGTTCTAATATGTGTGCGCGCCGGTCAAGTGGTAAACCGGGTTCATGCAATAAATGTTGTGTCGAAGAAAGCTGTTAACGGTAACTATGGATCTTGGCAATCATCGCGAGTCGATTCACTTCGTCACCGGCAAACTCGCTGAGCCCACATTGCGCGAGATTGTCGCTTCGATCGCAAGCAAACAGTCCTTCGAATATTCGATCGATGTTCTGCCAATCACGGTTGCAGCGCTCATGACGCCGCAGTGGTTGCTCAAGCACATGACGATTCCGCCCGATGCGACGCGCATCATCCTTCCAGGCTATCTGCAAACCGGCATCGAAGAGATTCGATCTGCGGTTTCCAAGCCCATCGAATGCGGACCCAAAGATGTGCGCGACCTGCCCATCTTGTTTGGTCGTAAGCGATTCAAAGGAGAGGACTATGGACAGTATGCGATTGAGATCATTGCGGAAATCAACTATGCGCCGCGACTGCCTATCGACACACTGATCGCGCAGGCGACAAAGTTGGTGAGCGACGGGGCGGATAGGATCGACCTGGGTTGTGAACCTGGGATGCAGTGGTCGGGTGTGGGCCAAGCGGTACGAGCGTTACGCGATCTAGGTATTTCCCTTTCCATCGACACCTTTGATCCATGGGAAGCGGAGGCGGCTGTTGCGGCCGGTGCGAGCTTGGTTCTCTCAGTAAACAGCACCAATCGCAATGCTGCTGTCCAATGGGGATGTGAAGTCGTGGTGGTCCCCGATGAAACAATGGACTTCGAGCCAAGCCTGCTAGAAACCGTGGAGTACTTGGACAGCCATAAGATTCCCTTTCGACTCGATCCTATTCTAGAGCCAATCGGTTGCGGCTTTGCAGCTTCTTTGGGCCGGTACTTGAAGACCCGAGCTCTATTCCCAGACGCACCCATGCTCATGGGAATCGGAAATTTGACGGAGTTGACCGATTGCGATTCGGCAGGGCTCAACACGATGCTGTTAGGCTTTTGTGAGGAGCAGCAAATCGGCAGTGTGTTAACCACACAAGTCATTCCCTGGGCACAGTCCAGTGTGCGGGAATGCGATTTAGCGCGCCGGTTAGTCCATTACGCGGTCCGTCACAAAGTTCCCCCCAAGCACTTCGAGGAAAGACTCGTCATGCTGCGAGATCCCAGGAGCCCCGGCTATTCCGTCGAGACGATTGAGAGCCTGGCGAACAATATCAAGGACAACAATTATCGGATTTTGGTAGATGACCACCAACTGCATTTGGTCAGCGCCGGTGTACACGTGCGAGGAACCGATCCTTTTGAGATGATGAAAGAGTTGATGCAAATGCCGGAATCGAGAAATGTCGACCCATCGCACGCGTTCTATCTAGGCTTTGAGCTGGCCAAAGCCCTGACCGCTTTGACGCTGGGAAAACGGTACGAACAAGACGAAGCATTGAGATGGGGCATGCACACTCGCGAGGAAAAGCACCGACGTCTCGCAAGGAAGCCAAATCGAAAAAGCTTGCGGCCAGAAAATTCTTGAAATCTGAGGCAGGCTGAAGTTGCCACTCGATTTAGAATAGAGCGGAGCGCTGCAACACTCCGCGTTGTCATTGCACTGCCCCCTTCGAAGCCATTTTGGAAGCTCGCATTCCATCGCAAACCCGAGAAAAGGACATGATGAAACGACCTGCATTGATGTTGGGCCTAGGGTTGGCTTGCTTCCCTGTTGCTTTTGGCTGGTTCAGCGCGCCCTCCTCTCAGGGTCAAGAGCCAACGCAAGCGGGTTGGGCCGCCACCCAACTTGCAGAGCAGGTCATGCAAACGCAAGGAAAGGGGGATGCCTATGAAATCGATTTCTCACGCTATCGAAGCAAGCGAAATGAATTGCCCATCGGTGTGTTTGATTCTGGGATCGGCGGATTGACGGTCCTCGAAACTCTTTTGACCTATGATCAACACAACAATGCCACTGGGCAACCCGGCAGCGATGGAGTCCCGGACTTTCAAAATGAGCGTTTTATTTATTTGGGTGATCAAGCCAACATGCCGTATGGAAATTACTCCGCGGCGGGCAAAGAGGATTATCTGCGAGAACTCATTCTCAAAGATGCGATTTTTTTGTTGGGCAAACGCTACTGGAGCAACGCAGCGGCCAGAGCGCCATCGTTGGACAAGCCGGCAGTAAAAGCCATTGTGATCGCATGCAACACGGCCACTGCCTATGGACTTGAGGACATTCGCGCGGCGGTGGAACGTTGGCAGCTACCGGTCACCGTGGTGGGCGTCGTCGAGGCGGGAGCTGACTCTTTTGTGCAAGAGCTGCCTTTGGAAGGACCGCCGATGGCCGTCGCCGTCATGGCAACCCTAGGCACATGCAGCAGTGGAGCTTACCCCAAGGCGATCCTCAAAGCGGCTGGTCTTGCGGGCAAGCGAACTCCGATCGTTTGGCAACAAGGGAGTGTTGGACTCGCCGGAGCCATCGAGGGAAGCTCCGCTTTCCTTTTGCCTCAAGGGAGCGCCGCGGCGAAATTGGACGGCAACGCTGCCGCGCGCGCGTCCGACTACCAAGGCCCAGCGGTCGGCAACGTTCGAGCGGCCATCGACCGCACCCTCGCCGCCGTGTATGCCTTTGACAATACAGGAATGCTGGGTGAACCCAATCACCCAGAGACTTGGCGGCTCAATTCGGTCGAAAACTATGTGCGATACGAGGTCGTATCGTTGGTCGAGGGGTATCGCAAGTCGGGCTCAAAAACACCGATAGAAAAAGTCATTCTCGGCTGCACTCATTTTCCGTTCGAAGCAAATCGTATCTCTCAGAGTCTGGAACGACTGCGAAGCTTTCGCGATCCCGATGGGAATCAGCCCTACCATGACCTCATCGCGCCGCAAGTCACTTTGATAGATCCCGGGCAATTAACGGCTCGACAGCTTTATCGGCAACTTGCCAAGCAGCTGCAACTGTTGAAAGGCGACTCCACGAATCCACCTCTGGTAGATCGGATCTATCTCTCCGTGCCTGCACCGACGCTTCCCCGGTCCGTACTGATGCCGGAGGGAAGTTTGACAAGCGACTACAAATACGCCAGGGTAGCAGGCAAACCTGAGAACGAAGACACGTTGGTCGTGCCTCTGACGAGGGAGCTTCTTCCTCAAAATCTATTCCACTTGCTCAAGAACCATTGTCCAAACATTTGGCAGTCGGT
>JANODW010000764.1:0-3684 GCA_031412875.1 Pirellula sp.
GATGCCACTCGCATTTCCCCAGCGCTCGTGGACTTCCTGTATCGCTTCAATCTTTTCCTCCTGCCCCCAAACCTCACGTACTTGCAATGAAAGATTGGGTCGCTGTATCCCTTCGTGATAAAGTTGACACATTGACAACGCATTTCCAAACGACTCGATCCCGAGCTGCTTTAAGATATCCCGCTGGACATCAGGGGTTGCTGTTGCGGTCAATGCGATGGTCGTCGGGTTTCCTAAATCGCGACGAAATTCAGCCACTCGGGTGTAGTCGGGCCGAAAGTCATGGCCCCATTCGCTGATGCAATGCGCCTCGTCTACCGCTAGCAGACGAACGTCCCGTTTCTGCAAAACGGCGACAAAGTCCTCCTTTCGAAATCGCTCCGGGGTTACGTAGAGCAGCGAGTATTGCCCCTGAGCGATTTGCGAATAGCGACGGTTCCGCTCGTCCCGATCCAGAGACGAATTGATAAACGTCGCCTCAATCCCTTTGGCTTGCAATGCGTCCACCTGATCCTTCATCAACGCGATCAATGGCGAGAGGACCAACGTCAATGGGGCCGGCGTCGAGGACCTATCTTTTTCGCTGAGATCTTCATACTCCTGAGCGTAAACCAAAGCAGGGATTTGAAAACACAACGACTTGCCACCGCCTGTCGGCATAATGACCAAACTGTTGCCTCCCAACAAGGTTCGTTCGATAATCGCTAATTGAGTCGAACGGAAACTTTCGAATCCGAATCGACGCCTCAGAATTGCGAGCAACTGGGCAGTTGTTCTCGACATCAAAACGGCCTATGCTTCGATCTTCGAGCCGAGCAGCTTTGCGAACTGCGAAATCCAAGCGGGATGCGCAGGCCAAGCGGGCGCTGTAACCAAATTGCCATCGGTATAGGCGGAATCCATTCCCGCAGATGGTTCGACATACGTGCCTCCATTGCCGGTGACTTCGTACCGAACAGCCGGGTAACAACTGCATCTTTTGCCGACCAATACTCCCGCCGCCGCCAAGATTTGCGGACCATGGCATATCGCTGCAATCGGCTTATTGGACGATGCAAAGTGTCGCACCAAGTTTAGTACTTGATCGTTGAGTCGCAAATACTCCGGGGCCCTTCCTCCTGGAAGAACCAGCGCATCATAGCTTTCGAGATCGATCTCGGCAAAGTCGGCATTGATGCGGAACCGATGGCCGGGTTTTTCGCTATAAGTCTGATAGCCATCAAAATCATGAATGGCAGTCATCACAAATTCACCCGGCTTCTTATCGGGGCAAACGACATCGCATCGGTGACCGATCATCAAGAGCATTTGAAAAGGAACCATGACTTCGTAGTCCTCGACGAAGTCACCGACGAGAAACAAGATGCGTTTGGTGGTCATGCTGATGTGATTTTAGCTAGTGGTAATACAGAACATCATTTGCTGGCGTGGGTCGTGTTGCCTCAAGCGACTCCTCGCACCGGCCAATACTTTAACCACATTTTGCCCCGCCGTTAACCACACACTCTACAACCAACAAAAGCACTGCAATCTAGTTACCAGGCTCTGCCTGGTAACTCAATGCAAAGTACTACAATCTAGTTCCCAGGCTCTGCCTGGTAACTCAATGCAAGCGAGGCTCCGCCTCGCCGAAATGCTTCCTTAGTCTGTGAACTCAGGAGGCAGGAGCCTCCACGGAAGTGCGTTCCCAGGCAGAGCCTGGGAACGAGTAGTATGGAATGATTCGTTTGGTTGGATTGATTGCTACGGGAAGCACGCAGATCGATCGCAACCCCACCTGCAATAGTGGCTGAGGACGGTTTCGGGGGCGTTTTTTTAAAATGCCCAGCCGCTCGGGAGAATGCCGGTACGCTTTCAGTAGCGTCCGGCCCAGAAAATCATTGATAAATAATGAGGGTGATAGAGGGGGCTCGAACCCCCGACCTGCGGAACCACAATCCGCCGCTCTAACCAACTGAGCTACTACCACCATACGACCGAAATTTTAATGGCTAGTTGCCAAACCGTCAACTACTTGGAACCCCGTTCCGCTGCCTTGACGACAAGTTGGTTGAGAACCCGCTTGATACCAGAGGTGCTCGACGCGACCGATGCCGCAGCGATTTTTTGGTGGGGTTGCGTCACGGTGCCCGTCAGCGTAGCGAGCCCTTTTTCCACGGTCACCGTTACTTTGCAGGGGGTGCGGATTCCTCGCATGGCTAGTTTGTTGATCACCGACTGCGTCAACTTGATGTCTGCACTGCTTTGGGCCATAGTTCGCTCTCATCTTGCAAAAGAACAATATGTAACCTGTTCACCATACCGCAATGAAAAATGAATCCCCAGTAAATCCCAAAAAACAGACCGAATAGATGACTATTCCTGTCCCCTCAACCTGCGTTCCGCCCGATGCGTTTCGATGTTATCCTTAAACGGGAACGCTTTCACGATTCCATTGACTATTCACTCAACAAGGACAATACCGTGGTTGAATCGGATGATTCGGAGAACCAAGAACGCCCAACCGCTTCGACTCCGACTGGCAACGCCCCTGTTGCTGCCCCCCAATGGAAGCCGCTCACGGCCAAACAACGTCGGGTCCTTGGGACGCTCATGGAAAAATCCAAAACGACTCCCGATGCGTACCCCATGACATTTGCTGGTCTTTGCACCGGTTGCAATCAGAAATCGAATCGCGCACCGATCTCGAACTACAGCAGCGACCAAATCGAAGCGATCGTCGATGAGCTGCGCGCCCTAGGCGCGTTGACCATCGTTCAGGGACTTGGACGCAACACAAAAGTTCGGCACTATGCATACAATTGGCTAAGTATCAGCAAGACCGAATCAGCCGTTATGACCGAGTTGCTGCTGCGCGGGGAACAGACATTAGGCGAGTTGCGAACGCGCGCCGCTCGGATGGAGCCAATTCATGATCTCCAGCATATGACCGATTTGTTCAATGATCTAAAACGCCGCAATCTCGTCGTCGAACTTAGTCCACCAGGTCGCGGCCAAATCGTATCCCACAACCTCTATCCGGAATGGGAACTGGAGCAACTTCGCAAAGCGGTCGCAGTCGGCATTACCGTCAGCAGCGATTCGGACGAAGCAAACAGTGCCCCCGGTCGTTCTCCGTCGTCAAATGCTCCGTCGTCAAATGCTCCGTCGAACTCAGAATCAATCCATCGCATCGCAGTTTTGGAATCGGAAATCGAGACCCTCAAACAGTCCATGACCGACCTGCAGTCTCGACTGAGCCGCCTCGAGAAAGACTTGGGAGTCGTCTAAACAAGTCCCCGCCTGTGCGATCGCTGTTACAAACTCTTTACATTCGGACAACCGATTTCTAGGGGATGCGATGCTACATTGGTACCGATGAATATCCCTTACCAGGCAATCTCCAAATCGGTACCGTTGAGGCCCCATAATGAAGAAACAAAATAGTCAACCCAATCTTGTGCGCACCCGTTTGCGACTGGCGACCCTATTGGCAATGCTCAACCTTTGCTCTTCGCCCCTCCTCTTGGCGCAGTCGAAAACTTCAGACGCCGAAGGGGCAGAGAAGGCAGAGAATGCAGAGAAGGCAGTACAGAGCAAAGTCGTCTCGGTCGCGTTGTTCAAAAATGGCCTCGCAATCATCAAGCAGCAGGTATCGCTTCAAGGTGCCGGACTCTATCGGCTCGATGATGTCCCGGAGCCGGT
>JANODW010000765.1:0-4947 GCA_031412875.1 Pirellula sp.
TGACCGTTGGCGTTGATGTCCAAATTGCCGCTTCGCGTATACATCGGACCGTTGGAAACGGGGTCGGTCACTTGAAGGAAGCCTTTGCCTTCGATTGCGATGTCAAGATCTCGACCGGTTTGTTCGATAGTGCCTTGCTGATAATCCTTTTGCGTGCTTTGGACACGTGTTCCCAATCCGATTTCGACACCGACTGGTGTTGGATTCTGTTGCGAGTCTTGGATGCCCGGATAGACCTTATCGCGATAGAGCAAATCCTCGAAATTGGCTCGATCGCGTTTGAATGCGGTCGTATTCATGTTGGCCAAATTATTAGCGATCACGTCCAGCTTGGTCTGCATGGCTTCCATGCCAGTGGCTGCTGTGTAGAGTGTTTGCACGCTCATAAGTGTTCTCCTTGATTCCGACGGGACAGGTTTGGGGGCCAATGATTATTCTTTGAGCAATCGACCGATCAAATTGCCATAGGCTTGGTCGTGATGCTGGATTAGACGCAGATTGGATTCGTACGCTCGGGTGGCTTCAATGAGTTCCATCATGGCGGTGGTAGGATTGACAGCCGACTTTTCGATGCTGCCGCTGACCACCGCGCGTTCGTTCGCTGGAACGGGTTGAGTTTGGGCGAGAGGTCGGAATAAATTGTCGCCGACGCGAGCCAGGTCCCCCAGCGATTCAGGTTTTGCGAGCATCAACAGAATGTTTCGTCCGTCCTGCTGGATAGCCCCATTGTTGGTCGCTTCATAGGGTCGCGCCGGATCGATTTGAACGGGGTTCCCATCCGCCGACATCACTTGATCGCCATTGGGATTGGTCAACTGGCCGGCTGAGTTAAAGACGAATCCACCGGCGCGGGTTAGAAATTGCTCCTCGCCCCTCTTCACGACGAAGAAGCTATTGGAATCGTGGAGAGCGAAGTCTGTTTTGTTTCCTGTAAGTTCGATCGGACCGGTTTCGAAGATCGTTTGCGAAGGCTCAATTTTCGCACCGCCTCCGATGTCCGCGAGGGTACCCGAATGAGGCGACACCTCTCCGTCCTCGACGGCTTTGTTGTACCGCGATTGCACAATGGCCAAACTTGGCTTGAAGCCCGGTGTATTGATGTTTGCCAGATTGTTGCTGAGGACTTCTAACCTATGGTTCTGGACGTGGGCTCCAGAGGCTGACAAATACATTCCGTAAGGCATATCCCAACTCCTTTGAGACAAGAACGACACAGGCACTGTAGCGGTTGCGAAATTCGAACGAAACAGCAATATTGGTGCGCCCGCTCGGAATCTCACGCAATCTAAACAGACCCCATGGACCATTCGACAACCCAGCCTACCCAGCCCTGCCAGCCCAACATGCAGTATGGCCGAGGTGAGCGAACCGCATTCTTTCTTCTGAGCGGCCTCTTGTTTACGTTGCTATCGATCGCGGCTTGCCTCAAGCCCGATCCGGCCGGCTTAGGGACGCACACTCAACTGGGCCTACCGGGCTGCACGATGGTCTCTTTTTTGGGGATGCGATGCCCGGGCTGCGGGATGACCACTTCATGGGCCCACATGATGAACGGGGATCTTCGACGTGCTGTAGAATCCAACCTGAGCGGTGTATTGCTGTTTTTCATCGCTGCTGCCGCGTCCCCCGTTCTGCTAGGGCTCGCCATTCGCGGACGCCCTGTCCCCGGAAAGTGGTTTGCCCAAATTGCCATTTCCGCGATTGTGGCAACGATTGCTATTTCATTTATTGAGTGGTTGTTTCGACTAGCATTCTAGTTAAGCATTTGCTAAAAGCCCTTTCAACAAACTCAAGCTCTTGGGCAGAAAGTGCATTAGGAAAGGATTCCTGCATGGCTGCAAGCAATCACATCACATCGCATTGGGAAATCATTTCGCTTCATTCCTTGGAGAGGATAGGCATTGCAATATTACTCGCAGTTGTCGGGTTACTCTGCGCATCCTCCACGGGATGCTCGCTACTTGGGAACGCGATGTATATCATCAAAGGGAATGACGCACCCGCCGAATTCGACGAACTCAAAGAAAAACGCGTCGCGGTTGTTGTCAGCACCGAAAAAGGACTCAACGCAGATGCATCCGCAATCTTGATGTCTCGACACATCAGCGAACTTTTCGCGCAAAGCATTAAAAAAGTGGACGTGGTTAATCCTGAAGAAGTGGACCGCATCATCAACGACCAAGCGGCCAGCGAGCGCTCGATTCCTGCCATTGGTAGTCGATTGCGCGCTGACTATGTCGTCCTGGTGGAACTCACCAATCTCAAATTCCGCGACGGCCAGACACTGTACAAAGGTCGCTGCAACGCATCGGTCGCGGCGTACAAAGTTTCCGAGGGCGATCGTGCCGTTTTCAAGAAAACCTTCCCGCAGTTTGTATACCCACAAAACGGCGCTCCTGTCTCGGACTTTGACGAGGTTTCGTTCCAGAGAATCTATCTCTCCGAACTCTCTTTGAGGGTTGCGAGAACTTTCTACCCCTTTGACCCATCGATCGATGTTGCCAAAGACGCCGCAGTATCCTCGTTGGGGATCGTCCAATAACACAAAAATCATGGACAACACCAAAACACTTATATGCACGGCAATCATGAGTCTGTCGCTCGTCGCTGGCCTAGTTTCGGGCTTCGTCCAAGGCCAAGCGCCCCCGCAACCAAACGAGTTCCGCATCGACATCGACATGTACGAGGACGAAAAAAAACCCCCTTTAAACATTAAAACCATCTTCATGGATGGCAAGGTCATCGAACTCAACGACGAACGGAATCGCGTCACCATCGTCGACTCGAGTATCGGCAATATTACGATTCTCGATACGCTGCAAAAGTCTCGAGTGAGCTTAGAAATGGCCGCCTTGGAGAAGAAACTGAACAATGTTCTCCAAAAGATGACCGAAGACGAGCGTCGCAAGTTTTCCAGCAATCGAGAACCCTCGCTCGATGGGGATATGGTCGTCCTGGGAAACGATCGCATGCTGTATAAATTTCGACCGATGACGCCCAGCAATCCCAACATTGCGATCAGCTACGGCGTCTTTGCAAGCTGGTCCGTTCGTATCAATGCTCTCTTTTATGGAACGCAACCATTGTTGAGAATGGAATTGAACCAACTGCTCCTGGATCAACGCCAACTGCCATCGGAGTTGCGGCGCGTAACAGTGGAGGTTCCACCGAACCAAACGATGCCACAGGGAAAAACGTCAGAGGTCGTCGTGCGGATGTTTGTCAACGAGAAGCTATCTCAGGAAGATAAAACGCGTGTTGCATCGATTCTCAAATCGATGAACGAGTACACCAAAACGACCGACAAAGAGTTTTTCCTCCGCTAATCTATGGCAACACCAAACCACGCAGGTGGTTTGCGAGGACCATGCTTCGCAAACGCACACGGCCGTCGACATCCGTTGGGGCTTTCAGCCACTCGATACGTCTGGGCAATGGCTTTCCTAGGTTTTCTTGGCGTTATAGGGGGAGCAGGCTTTGGTTTGGGCCAGTCGCCAGACGTCCAGTTGGCCTCCGCCGCCGTTCGCACCGTGCCAACGGCGAGGGTGAGCAGTTGGCCATTTGAGTTCCTCGCAGGTCCCTTCCAAATCCATTCTACAGTGCCAATGGGGAGTCTTCGGCCGTTGCTGCCTAAGCTGATTTCGCTGCCCAAAGAGCTTCAGGAATCTCTTAAGATCGCTATCGACGATCAGCCGATCCATATTGTTGTGCTGGAAGACCGAGCCGCATTGGACTCGTACGTGAAAGGGATTTTGCCAGAGGCACCCAGCCGACGAGCGCTCTACATCCGGCATCGAGGACCGGGATTGGTTCTAACCTATTTCAATCCCGCATGGATCACCGATGCCCGTCACGAGTGCACGCATGCCGTTCTCGATGCCAGCAACGTCAAAGTGCCACAGTGGTTAGACGAGGGACTCGCGGAATACTTTGAAACGGCTAGTAACAATCTGCTTATTCATGGAACTCACACCGTCGCCGTGCAATCGCAAGTCCGATTCGGCCAGACCGCAGATTTAGAGCAACTGGAACGTATGCCATCGACAGCGGTCATGTCGGCGAAAGACTATCGGGACGCTTGGAGCGTCGTGGCGTATCTATTAAATGCATCGCCGCAGTCACAGCAGGCGCTCCAAACCTATTTGCAAGACATGCAAAACCAAAAGGCCGCAGGCTTCCTGGCACACCGTCTCAAATCCACGGTCTATTCCTGGCGAAATGAGTTCACCCAGTTTTTTAGTGTTCCCCCCAAAGGATCTTGACGGTGGTAGCAGTTGTGAGGCCGTGAATGCAAAAGATTCTTTGCGCATTGGCCTTTCTGAGACCTACACTTCGATGGTCAATGGCTAAGTCGCGGCACAACATTCGGCTTGCCGAACGCCACGATTGCTTTCGGTACTCTTGCAACCTGGAAACTCAATGCGCTTACCACAACTCATCGAGCGACTTCATCAACAGCTTCCAACATTGAGCGAACGCCAAATTGCCTGCTTGGCAATGCTCTATTGCGATCGAGATCCGCAGCTTGCCAGCCTCAACAATCGCGGGGAATTTTCGCGTTTAGTGGACGAAATTCAACTCAGAATGCAGTCGATCGATGACCAACACGCAGCCGTCGCAACCGAACTGGACGACTTGGCTTCGTCGCAGCCCTGCGAATTCGAACCAAAGCATGTATGGACCCTGATCCGCGCCATCAAAGTGCAAAGCCAATTTGTAGATATGCTCACCGGCTCAAACGTCCCCCAACTACGCTAGCCAGGAGCCTTCCTCGCTCTTGTACTCGCTCTCGTACTCGCTCTTTTCCTCTCCTCCCGCCCACCCTTGGCCTTATTTCGCCCGCATCCTTCTCTGTTGCAACGGTTTTTTTTTTCTTCTCATTTTCTTTTTGTAAACCAACTTTACAAAAATGAAAAAAGCTCAGAATCGCAAAGGAATACTGAGAAT